>JAFULE010000121.1 GCA_017483235.1 Faecalibacterium sp.
CTGAGCCCACCCCGGAACCCACTCCTGTACCGACCCCGGTCGTATCGTATGAACCGGTCATGTTGGTGGATATCGAACCCGAACCGGTTCCTCTGGCACCGGCTCCGGTTGTAAAAGAAGCGGAGGATGATCTGGTCGAAATTCTTGACGAGGATGTTCCTCTGGCCGACGTGCCCAAAACCGGCGACATTTCCATTCTGTGGGCGGCACTTAGCCTTGGTTCTGCAGGCGGTCTGGCGGTGCTTCGCAAGAAGGGCAAGGAAGAATAATTCATTCTGACATTAATCTGAAAAACTCCTATTCTCCGAAAAGGCGGGGCCTGTGCAACGGGCCTCGCCTTTTTCAGCAACCCAAACTCGACAAGCTTTTCTGTAAGCGATATAATAAACCTATAAAGCTTTACTGTGGAGGAAAACCAATGGAGCGGCACGATACACTTCTGGTGGCCTGCGGCACGGCCGAAAACAGAAAAACCTTATGTTCCATTTTGGACGAACACTATAATTTGCTGCAGGCTTCCAATGTTCAGCAAATGCTGCTTTTGCTGGAACAAAACAGCGGCTGTATTGCGGCGGTTTTGCTGGATGCAACCGGCTTTGATCATAAGAATAAAGCCTTGTTTGAGCAGCCGGAAATCCAGATGCTGCTGAAAAACAAGCCTGTCATCGTAATTGTTCAGGATGAATCGCCGGAAGTCTGTAATTTGGTGTTTCGCTATGGTGCCACTGATGTCATTCCGCTGCATTACGACCCGTACGCCATGCTGCGCCGTATTGAAAATATCGTCGAGCTGAATGTACACAAAAATCATCTGGAAGTGCTGGTGGAAGAACAGGCGGCCATTCTGCGCCATTCCAACGACACCATGGTGGATGCCCTTTCATCTATTATCGAATATCGCAGCGTGGAAAGCGGTCAGCATATTCTGCGAATCCGGCATTTTACCAAGATCCTGCTGGAAGAAGTGGTGCGCAGCTGTCCGGAATACAAGCTTACCGAAGCGGATGTGCAGATCATCTCCAGCGCAGCGGCTTTGCACGATGTGGGTAAGATCTCCATCCCGGATGCCATTCTGAAAAAACCGGGTAAGCTGACCGAAGAAGAGATGGAAATCATGCGCGGCCATACGCTGACCGGCTGCCATATTCTGCAGCGGTTGGGTGATCTGGGAAACAAGGAATACATGCGTTATGCGCATAATATCTGCCATTACCACCACGAACGATGGGATGGCAACGGCTACCCCGAAGGCCTTTCCGGCGAGGCGATCCCCATCTGTGCGCAGGTGGTGGGTCTGGCCGATGTGTATGACGCCCTTACCACAAAGCGGGTTTACAAGGATGCATATTCCTTCGATACCGCAGTGAACATGATTTTGAACGGCGAGTGCGGCGTGTTCTCGCCAAAACTGCTGGAATGCTTTAAGCATGTTACCAGCAAGTACGAAGCCTTGGCCCGTGCCTATGCCGATGGATTGTCGCCGGCGACCGAAACCTTTGACACAATCCTCAGCCCGGCAGAGGAAACCCGCACGGATGACAGCATCGAGCGCACATGGGCAAAGTATCAGGCGCTTGTGCATTACTGCAATGTGTTTTTGCTGGAACTGGATCTGGGGCAGGGCCTTTTCCACCTGATTTATAACCCGTATCCCGAGCTGATCGATTTTCACGATGTCAGCACATTGGGCGAACTGCGGCAGAAAGTGCTGCAGCAGTTGGTGCATCCCACCCAAAAACAGAAGCTGGAACAGCTGTTGAACGATGATTTGAACAGCTTTTTGCAGCAGGGGCTGCGCCGTGCAAATTATCGGTTCCGCTTCTGCAGTGCGGAATATCCGCAGGGTGAATGGTTCGAGTTGACTTTACTGCGGATCAACCCCACCGATAAACAGCGCAAAAGCCTTGCGGTGCTGTGCCGCAAACTTGAACAGCAAGCCGATGCGGACGCCGGCAGATTAAATGTGGAGAGTGAAAGCATTTCCCTTGCCGATAGCAGCTATTGCTGTGTGTATGACGATGACTTTACTCTGGTTCGTCTGGAAGGTCGCCCCGGGCAGCTGATGGGCTATACCGCAAAAGAGCTGAACGAAACATTCGGCAACAGGTTGATCGAGTTGGTTGTGCCCGAGGATCGTGCACAGGTGCGGCGGGAGATCCGCCGGCAGTTGGGCATGGGCAACGATTTTCGGCTGGAATACCGTATGCGGCACAAAAACGGTACAGTGTTCTGGGTGCTGGAAAAAAGCCATCTGTGGGCCGGCGCTGACGGAAAAGAATACCTGAGCAGCAGCCTGTTCGACATTTCGTCCACCAAAGAAACGGTGGAACGGCTGAACCGCAAGCTGGACCGGTACGAGATCATTCTGGCACAAACCGAGAATGTACTGTTTGAGTGGGATATCCCAACCGACCATGTCGTATTTTCCGAAACGTGGGAAAAGCTGTTTGGCTTTGACCCGGTTTCGGGCAGTGCCGATACCGCACTGCGCAACGGATCCTTCTTCCATCCCGATGACCTGCCTCGTTTGCTGGACCGCATCCGGGATCTGCGCAGCGGCTCTACCTACGAAATGGCCGAGGTGCGGGTCATAACGGCCAAAGGCCGCTATCTGTGGTGTCGGTTCCGGGCATCTGCCATCCGGGATGAAGCAGGGAATCTTATCAAAATTGTGGGCATCATCATCAACATCGATGCCGACAAACAGGCCGAGCGTGCATTGCAGCACCGTGCCGAGCGCGATTCCCTGACCGGCCTTTTAAACAAGCAGGCAGGCATTCAACAGGCCGAAGAATATCTGACGCAGTATGCCCATGGTACAAATTGCGCAGTGTTGATCATC
>JAFULE010000122.1 GCA_017483235.1 Faecalibacterium sp.
CTCAGTTGGTAGAGCAACTGACTCTTAATCAGTGGGTCCTGGGTTCGAGTCCCCGATGGTGCACCATTTTTTTTTGGCCCGTTGGTCAAGCGGTTAAGACAGCGGCCTCTCACGCCGTTAACATCGGTTCGATTCCGGTACGGGTCACCAGATGTGCCTCTTTAGCTCAGTCGGTTAGAGCACCTGACTGTTAATCAGGGTGTCGGCTGTTCGAGTCAGCCAAGAGGCGCCAATCAAGCACAGAAGCTTCGGTTTCTGTGCTTTTTTATTTTGCTCAAAAAGATCCCGGGCATTGGGAAAAGCGATTTGCCGCCCAATGCCCGGGATCACTTATTGTATAGTATAGATGGATTACAGCACAACGCCGTCCTTGAAGATGGAAATTTCGCGGTAGCCCAGCTGTTCGGCCTTGGTCTGCTTGCCGCTGGCCACAGCGATCACCTCGCGCAACAGGTCTTCGCCCGCCTCGTCGATGGTCTTTTCGCCGTCGGCCACCACACCGGCGTTAAAGTCGATCCAACCGGCCTTTTTGGTGGCCAGCGGGGTGTTGGTGGCAATCTTCATGGTGGGGGCGGGGGCGGCAAAGGGGGTGCCGCGGCCGGTCGAGAACAAAATCAGATGGGCGCCGGCGGCGGTCATGGCGGTGGCCGACACCAGATCGTTGCCCGGGCCGTACAGCATGTTCAGGCCCTTGGTGACCACCGCGTCGCCGTAGCCGATCACGTCCATGATGGGGGCGGTGCCGCCCTTCTGCACGCAGCCGCAGCTCTTGTCCTCCAGGGTGGTAATGCCGCCGGCCTTGTTGCCGGGGCTGGGGTTGTCGTACACCACCTCATTGTGGCTGATGAAATATTCCTTAAAGCCGTTGATCATCCGCTCGGCTTTTTCAAATACTTCGCGGTTGATGCAGCGGTCCATCAAAAAGCCTTCGGCACCGAACATTTCGGGCACCTCGGTCAGCACGGTGCTGCCGCCGCGGGCGCCCAGCAGGTCGGAAAAGCGGCCGATGACCGGGTTGGCAGTGATGCCGGACAGACCGTCCGAGCCGCCGCACTTCATGCCAACCACCAGATCCGATACCGGGATGGGCTGGCGGGTGAACTGCTTGGCATAGTCGGCCAGCTGGGTCAGCAACTGGCGGCCGGCGGCAAACTCGTCCTCTACTTCCTGACAGGTCAGAAATTTGACCCGGTTGGGGTCGTAGTCGCCCAGCTCTTCCACAAACTGATCGTGCTGCAGATTTTCGCAGCCTAGATGCAGCACCAGAACTGCCGCCGCGTTGGGGTGGCGCACCAGTGCCGCCAGCAGCTTGCGGGTCTGGGCATGGTCGTGGCCGGTCTGGCTGCAGCCGAAGGGATGGGTGAAGGTGTACAGTCCCTCGATGCTGCCGGTGACCAGATCCTGATTGTCGGCCACCATCTTTTTGGCTACGTCGTTGACGCAGCCCACGGTGGGGATGATCCAGATCTCGTTGCGAATGGCGGCCCGGCCATCCAGCCGGCGGAAGCCCTCAAAGGTTTCGGGCTGCACCGGGGGCAGGGGGGCCAGATCGGAGGCGGGATTGTAGGTGTATTCCACCTCACCGGAAAGATTGGTGCGCATGTTGTGGGTGTGCACCCACTGGCCGGGAGCGATGGGGGCGGTGGCGCTGCCGATGGCAAAGCCGTATTTCACCACGTTTTCGCCCGGGGCAAGAGGGGCAAGGGCCATTTTGTGCCCCTGGGGGATATCCTGTACGGCGGTGTATGCGGCACCGTTTACGGTCAGGGTCTCACCTGCGGCGATGGGGTGCAGGGCGACCACTACGTTGTCCTGCGGATGAATGTGAATGACCTGAGGCATAAAAATTCCTCCTTTTTCAGAAAGGGCGGGCCGGGAAAATCCGGCCCGCCCTTTGGTTTTCTGCTTACAGGCAGCTGGCAAAGGCGGCCTTGGCACCTTCGGCGCGGATCAGCTCCAGCCCGGCGGTCACGGCGGCTTCCAGCCCGGCAATTTCGCTCAGGTCGCGGCCCCACATCTGGGTGTTGGTGAGTACGGCGTTGACCAGTGCGGCGGGGGCATCGTCCTTGTGGGCATAGTAGAATTCCAGCGCCCAGCGGTCATCGCTCAGGGTGTACTCGTTGCCCTTGGGGCGCTTGCATACCAGACCCTTGTCGGTCAGGGCCTGCACCTCGTTGGTGTACAGGGCGATGTAGGCGGCAAGACTCATGGTCAGGCAGGGGGGCAGCTTGCCGTTGGCCTCGATGTACTCAAGGAAGCTGGGCATGTTGCGGGCGGCCCACTTGGAAGTGGAGTTGAGGGTGATGCTCATCAGCTCGTGGTTGACGAAGGGGTTGTTGAACCGGTCAGACACGGCGGCGGCAAAATCCAGCAGATCCTGCTTGTCCAAAGGCAGAACGGGCACGATCTCTTCGTACAGCATCTTGTTCATAAAGCCGCACACGATCTCATCGTTCATGCAGTCGCGCACGATGTCAAAGCCGGCAAGATACGCGCCGGGCACAAAGCCGGTGTGGGCGCCGTTCAGAATACGTACCTTGCGCTTTTTGTAGGGGGTAACATCGGGCACCACCAGCACGTTCAGGCCGGCGGCCTTGAAGGGCAGCAGATCCTCCAGCATCTGGGGGCCTTCGATGACCCACACGCCAAACACCTCGCCCACATCCAGCAGCTCGTCGTGGTAGCCGTTGATTTCTTCCAGCTTGGCCACCTCGGCGGCATCGCGGATGCGGCCAGGCACAATGCGGTCCACCAGGGTGGAGCAGAAGATGTTTTCGTCGTTGACCCAAGCCTGGAAGCCCTCGTCCAGCTGCCACTGCTCGATGTACTGGTTGACGCATTTCTGCAGCTCTTTGCCGTTGTTGTCGATCAGCTCGCAGCTCAGCACCACAACGCCCTTTTTGCCGGCCTTGTAGCGGGTGTACAGCACCTGGGTCAGCTTTGCGGGGAAGCTGGAAGCCGGGCAGTCGGCCAGCTGGCAGGCGGGGTCGTACACAATGCCGGCCTCGGTAGTGTTGGAAGCGATGATCTCCAGCTCGTCGCTGGCGGCAATTTCCATCATCCGGTCATAGTCGGCCTGTTCGTAGGGATTCAGGCAGCCGGCCACCGCGCTGATCACACGCTTGGCGTCGATCTTCTGGCCCTTTTCGCTGCCGCGCAGATACAGGGTGTACAGGCCCTGCTGGTCGTTCACCAGCTTGGTCAGGCCCATGGGAATGGGCTGCACCATCATCACCTTGCCCAGCCAGTTTACCTTTTGGTTGGCCACGTCGATAAAGTAGTCCACAAAGGCGCGCAGGAAGTTGCCCTCGCCGAACTGCAGCACCCGGATGGGGGCGTCTTCCAGAATGTAGCCCTCGTAGCCGGACTGTTTCAGAACTTCATAATTCAGAGTTTTCATTCAACATACCTCGCTGTTATGTAGTGAGTGCGGCACCGCCGCAAAATACCGGAAAAACGGGCGCAGACAGCAGCCCATAGCTATACCCAAATTACAACATCTGCGGCGTAAAGTCAAAGGTTTGGGGGCAGCTTTTTGCAAATCGTAGCACTGCCCAATGCGGGGGCGCTTGCCTTGGGTATTTTGCCCGAAGCCGCCCGATCGGGCACAAAAATCCCCGCCCCAAAACGGGCGGGGAAAGAAAAAGGAGAACGCCGGTAACCCGGCTTATTTTACAACAAAGCCATAGCTGCGCAGAATGTTTTTGTGCCCTTCCATCTCTTCGGGGGTGGGGGTGCGGCTGGCAAAGCCTTGGTCGCCCGGCTCCAGCTGTTCCCGCTTGCCCTCGCCAAGGTTGTGATAGGGCAGCAGATTGATCTCGGAAACCCGGATCTTTTTTTCCACAAGGAAGCGCCCCAGCGCGTGGAAGTTTTCGGGGCTGTCGTTGCAGGGGGGGATCACCGGGCAGCGCACGATGATGGTGCAGTCGGTTTCGTTGGAGATATGCTCGAGGTTTTCCAGAATCATCTCGTTGCCAAGGCCGGTGTACTGCTTGTGCAGGGCGCTGTCCATCTGCTTGATGTCGTACAGCACAATGTCGGTGTGCTGCAGCACCGGCTGCATCACCTGCCATGCCACCGCGCCGCAGGTTTCCACCGCGGTGGAAATGCCGGCGGCCTTGCACAGCTGCACCAGCGCGCCGGTAAATTCGGGATGGGCCAGCGCTTCGCCGCCGGTCACGGTCAGGCCGCCGTCCTTGCCGTAGAACAGCTTGTCGGCTGCCACCTTGTCAAAGGCTTCGCCGGCGGTCATCACCTTGCCCGAAATGGTGCGCCCGTCGGCGCGGCAGGCGTTGATGCAGGCGCCGCAGGCGGTGCACAGGGTGCGGTCGGTACACATTTTTTCGGGGTGGTCGGCCCGGCGCTGAATGGCCTTTTGGGGGCACGCGGCCATGCAGCTGCCGCAGCCGGTGCATTTGTCGGCCAGATACATCAGCTGCGGGGTGGCCTTTTGTGATTCAGGGTTGGCACACCAGATACAGCGCAGCGGGCAGCCCTGCACAAATACGTTGGTGCGAATGCCGGGCCCGTCGTGGATGCAGTAATGCTGAAGATTGAATACGATGCCTTCAACGGCGCGCAGATCCTGTGACATGGGGACCATCCTTTCTTACGATTGGTTTTTTTCGGTGTCGGGGGGCGAAACGCTGAACCGCTGCCCCAGATTGATCTTGGCATAGCGGTCGTAATAGCGCAATATCTTATACGAGAAGATCATCCGCTGGCGGATCTCGCCGTTGGAAAGATCGGCCTTGATCAGTTCCATCAGCTCAGCAAGCTTTGCCGAAAAGGTGTTGCGGTGCATATAGCTGGCCTTGGCAGCAATCGAGATGTTGCCGTTGTTGATGCAGTACTGATACAGCACCTCCAGCAGATTTGAGTCGTTGGCCAGATCGTAGCGGTACGCCTTTACCGCATCGGGGTGGGTCAGATAAATGATGTCGTCGTGGCCCATCAATATGCTGAAGCTGTTCAGGCACAGGTCGATGGAAACATATTCGGCATAATCTTCAAAAAAGAATACCCGCTGGCGCACATCCGGCCGCAGGGCTTTGCCCAGCTGCAGGGTGGTGGTGGTAAGCAGATAGGTGGTGCGCAGCATGTCTCGCCGGCTGGTGGAATTGCTGATGGCGGCAAAGGCGTCGTATCGGCCAAGCAATGCCTGCAGCGCTTCGTAATCGATCTGGGGGCGGGGCTGCATGGCCCGGTTGGGGCCGGACAGCATAACGGCAATGTTGCCGCTGGATACGGCAATGTTGCTGCCGGGCAAAAACCCCTGCAGATGGTTGAGCAGGGCAGCCTGTGCGTTGGGCACCACCCGGGGGTTGGCCATCTGCACGATCATCAGGCTGATGAACCGCTGGGGCGGATGGGGCAGCCGGGCCATGCGTGTGCTGATCTCGTCCTCGCCGGTCAGCTTGCGGTTTACCACGTCCCGCAGAAGGTCGGCAAATTCCACCGGCTGCTGTGCGGTGCGGCGGGCCTGCTCGGCGGTGGTCTGCGCGCCGGTGCGCAGCAGCTCGAGCAAAAAGTAAACATCATCGGCTGCAACATGGCCGGGCACAAATAACAGTGCGCTGTGGGGCAGTGGGTCGGCCGAAGGCAGGGGACAGCTGTAAAAACACCAGCCCTGCTGGCGGGCGCAGCAGAAGGGATCGGGGTTGTCCAGCCGAAGAATGCGGTGGGCGGCGTCGTCGTACAAGCGGCCCTGATCCAACAGTTCGTGTAAAATCGAATCCTGAATGCGGGCCTGCCCGGCCATGCAGCGCACCCGGCGCTGGCTATCCAGCAAAAATGCCATGCCGTCCAACAGGTGGGCCACGGTATCGGTGGTGGCTTGCAGGGGGCTGGGCTGGGCGGCTGCGGCCAGCAGCTGCCGTTCCCAGTTCAGGTGGGTGCTCAGCCGGGTGTTCATGCGGTCGTACAGGGTCAGCAGATCCAGACCGGTGATTGTAAGGGTCACATGGCGAATCTGCGCAAGCTCCACCAGACCGTCGGCGTTGCCGGCAGCACAAAAGGTAAGGCCGGCAAGATCGGTGCGGCTTTGCAGCAGCTGCAACAGGGCGGGGCCCTCCTCCAGCCACAGCACGGCAGGGTCGGGGGTTTTCATGTGGCGGGCAAACCGGATGGAACGAAACAGCAGATACTTTGGCTGCTGCATGGTATCCCCCCCTTCCTTTCGGTTGTAATGCACGCTGTGCTTATTTTTCATCCCTATTATAAAGAAAGCGGGCGGCAAAATACAGCAAAATTCGCCGCTTTTCCTGCGATTTGTGCAGCTTTGATAAGTTTTTGTGCATTTGTGCTGTTTTCTGGCGCCTAAAAAAGCAGTGGTGCACAGCCTTGAAGTGTGGGAGTGTTATTTCGTTGACAAGGGGCGAACGACGTCTATATACTGTGCTCGAAATGGAGACGCGGGCCGGCAAAGCGTCTCTGAATGTGTCCGTTTTTTATGAAAGGAGAGTTCTGTAATGTCACCTACTGTCGTTCTGGTTCTGTTCCTGGTTGCGATGGTTATCTCCATCTATCTGGGCAACAAATTCAATGCCATTGGTCTGATCTCGATGACCTGCGCCTATCTGATCGGCGTATTCGGTCTGGGGCTGAAGACCAGTGCCGTGGTCGCCATGTTCCCCGCCAAAATTCTGTTCACCATCATCGGTATCTGCTGGCTGTTCGGCTATGCCAATGAAAACGGTACCCTGCGCCAGATCACCCTGTATCTGGTTTACAAGTTCCGCAAGTTCCCCAGCATTCTGCCCTGGATCTTCTTCCTGATCGCCGGCGTGATCTGCATGACCGGTGCTTCCCCCTATGCCCCCAACGCCGTTCTGATGCCCATCATCATCTCCATCTGCCTGGCCACCGGCATGAGCCCCCTGTTCGGCTCGCTGATGGTCAACCTGGGCGCTTACATTGGTGCGCAGGTGCCCTGGGGCCAGGGTGCCAGCATCCAGCGCGGTATTCTGGAAGCCAGCGAGCATGCCGGCGAGATCGATGCCATTCTGTGGAACGGCTACATCTCCTGCGTGATCTTTGCTGTGGTTGCCGGCGTGCTTACCTTCATCCTGTTCCGCGGCTGGAAGGCCAAGGTCACCGATGACAGCTTCATTCAGAAGCCCGAACCCATGAACCCCGCCCAGAAAAAGACCTTTGCGCTGATCCTGATCCTGGTCGTTCTGATGGTGGTTCCCTCGCTGCTGGGCCTGCTGGGCGTTGCCCCCATGGCGCAGCTGTCCCGTAAGCTGGACATCTCGCTGGTCTGCATTGCTCTGGCCACTGTTGCTGCCTTCTTCAAGCTGGCCGACGCCAAGACCGTTGTCAACCGTCACATCCCCTGGAATACCCTGATGATGCTGGCCGGCGTTTCCATGCTGGTTGGTGTTGCTTCCGCAGGCGGCGCAGTTGACCTGATCGGCACCTGGATCGGCGGCAATGTACCCAGCGGCATGCTGGTGCCCATGTTCACCCTGCTGTCTGCTTTCATGTCGGTGTTCGCAGCCGGTTCCTCGGTGGTTGTTCCCACCATGTTCGTGCTGGTGCCCGCTGTTGTGGCCAATGCCGGCGCGGTCAACTACCATGCCATGTACGCCGGCATCGCCATCGGCGCCAACGCTTCGGCGGTATCGCCCTTCTCCGGCGGCGGCTCGCTGACTCTGGCCAACATCAAGCAGGACGACATCCGCGAAAAGATGTTCATGCCTTTGATCCTCTCCGCCTTTGTGCTGTCGGTGGTTGCTTCTGTGCTGGGCGCTCTGGGCCTGTACGGCATCCTGTAACTGCATAACAAACATTGGAGTAATTGAATTATGGAAAAGACCGGTCTTTCAAAAGCTTTGATCCAGCACGTGCTGGACACTCAGTATGAAACTTTGCCCCCGGCTGCTGTTCAGGCCCAGAAAAATTCCCTTACGGATATGCTGGGCGTGATGCTGGCTGCCACCGGTCTGGACCTGTCCTCGGCGCCCTTCGCTGCCTATGCCGCGGCGGAGGGCACGGGGCCCTGCACCATTCTGGGCAGGGAGGAAAAGACCACGCCCATGCTGGCCGCTCTGGCCAACGGTGCCCTTGTTCATGCGCTGGACTATGAGGACAGCCACGAGGTCGCCACCGTGCACCCCAACTCGGCAGCGCTGCCGGCCTTTATGGCACTGTGCCAGCAGGTGGGCGGAGTTTCGGGCAAGACCTTTCTCACCGCCATGGCACTGGCCAGCGATATCTGCTGCCGGCTGGACCTTGGCGTAAACGAGGACCTGCTGAAATACGGCTGGAATATGCCCCCGGTGCACGGCTCGATGGGTGCGGTGCTGGGTGCCGGCAAACTGCTTGGGCTGGACGCCGGGCAGATCTCGGACGCCGTTGCATTGAACATGTGCCAGGCCACCTGCAGCGGTGAAGCGGCCAACAGCGCCGGTTCCGCTGTGCGCACCGTGCGGGAAGGCTTTGCGGCACAGGCAGCGGTGCAAAGTGCGCTGCTGGCAAAGCGGGGCGTGCCTGCCCGGTTCGAAACCCCCTTCGAGGGGCGGCTGGGCTACTTTCACATGTACGCCCGCGACAATTACACCCCCGAAAAGGTGGTAAAGGATCTGGGCAAGGTGTATCAGGGCGAGTTCATCAGCTTTAAGCCCTGGCCCTGCTGCCGGGCGACCCACACCTCCATCGACGGCGTGCTGACCCTGATGCGGCAGCACGACATCAAGCCCGAAGAGATCACCGGCATCCACATCACCCTGCAGGAGATCGGCAAAATGGTCACCGAGCCGCGGGAGATCAAGTATCGCCCCAAGGCCCCGTCCATTGGCAAGTTCAGCCTGCCGTTCATCGTGGCCACCGCGGTGCTCAAAGGTAATGTGGGGCTGGACAGCTTTGGCATGGATAAGCTGGAGGATCCCGAAATTCTGGCCATGGGCGACAAGGTGATCTGCCAGATCAACCCCGCCTGGACCAAGGAACAAAACAAGTATACCGACCTGATCATTCACACCACCCGCGGCGATTTTGCCATGCATCTGGAGCATCCGCTGGGCTGTGTGGAAAACCCCATGACCGAGGCCGACACCCGCCGCAAATTTGCCGACTGCGCCGCCCGCGCCAAGCGCCCCTATTCTGCCGAGCGCATTGCGCAGATCTGCACCACCATCAATCGTTTGGAAGAACTGGAAGATGTGAACGAATTGTTCGATCTTCTGTAAAACACAATATCCGCAACATCGAAACCGCAACCACTCTGATGATAAGGAGGTAACATCACGCTATGACCGAAAGAATCAAACGCATGCAGGCCGCGCTGAAGGTGGATAAATTCCCCCTGTGCGGCGAAAAGGCCCGTCTGGTCATCGAGTCCTGGAAAAAGCACGAGGGCATGCCCCCTATTCTGGCCCGTGCTCATGCCACTGCCGATTATCTTGACCAGCGCACCATTTATGTTGACGAGGACGAACTGATCGTTGGCAACGTTGCCAGCAAGCCCATGGGTATGGAAGCATCCTGCTGGGGCCCCTTCTGGGACGATGACGATCTGGATTCGATCCTGCAGGGCAACTACACCATTTCGGACGAGGACCGCAAGGCCCTGCGCAGCCTGGACAGCTTCTGGGATGGGCAGGACCGTCAGATGTACGAGTGGCAGGGCCGCTTCTACGACGACGAGCGCCTGTGGCCCTTCATCCGCAGCGGCATCCTGTGCCCCCCCTGGACCAGCAAGGTCAAGGGCCGCGGCTCCGGCGGTGCCGGCTTTGGCTGGGGCCTGGGCATCGGCCTGAGCTTCTTTGTGCCTGACTATGGCAAGATCATTACCGAAGGCATCCACAAGACCCTGGACGAGGCCAAGGAAGAGCTGCGCAATGTGCGCTATGTGGACAATGACAGCTTTGATAAGGCCATCTATCTGCAGGCCTGCATCGTTGCGCTGGAAGCGATGGTGCGCATGTATCACCGTTACGGCGATGCCTGCCTGGAAGCTGCTGCCAAGTGTGCCGACCCGGTGCGCAAGGCCGAGCTGGAAACCATGGCCGATACCTGCCACTGGATCGCCGAAAAGCCCAGCCGCGGCTTCCGCGACGCCATCCAGAACTTCTGGTTCTATTGGATGATGATCACCCACGGCACCGTGCCCGGCGGCCGTTTCGACCAGTACATGTACCCCTTCTACCGCAAGGACATCGACGAAGGCAACCTGACCGATGCCGACGTGCTGGAACTGATCGAGTGCCTGCGCATCAAGGTGATGCAGTTCAACTTTGTTTCGGGCAACGCCAAGCAGCGTGACAAGTGGGCAGGTATGGCCCGCTGGCACAACTTCCTGATCGGCGGCGTGGACAAGGACGGCAACGATGCCACCAACGAGCTGAGCTACCTGATGCTGGATGCCATCGACGAGGTGCGCACCCCCCACTTTACCGTTACCGTTCGCGTGAACGAAAACACCCCCAAAAAGCTGATGGACCGTGCCATCGAGGTGGTCAGCAGCGGTTTGGGCATGCCCAGCTTTGTTTCGGACAAGAGCTACATTCAGGGTCTGGTGGATCAGGGCGTTCCCATTGAGGAGGCCCGCGACTACGCGCTGGCCGGCTGTCTGGACCTGAACCTGCCCGGCAAGAGCCGCATCAATGCACTGGGCATGTTTATTGTGCCCAAGGTGCTGGATATCACCATGCACAACGGTGTCATGCGCGAGACCGGCGAGCAGATCGGCCCCGTTACCGGCGAAATGAAGGACTTCAAGACCTACGAAGAGTTCGAGGCCGCCTTCAAAAAGCAGCTGTATCACTTTATGGGCATGTACAGCGAAGAACATAACATCCTCATCCGTGTTACCCGCCAGATCAACTGTGACGTGGTACATTCCGCCTTTGCTTACGACGGCATCAAGTGCGGCAAGGATATCATGAACCGCAAGATGCCTTATGAGAATGCCTCGCTGATGAACCCCATCGGCATGGTCGGCGTGGGCAACTCGCTGGCCGGCGTGAAAAAGGTGGTCTTCGACGACAAGGCCTGCACCATGGGCGAGCTGTTCGATGCCATCGAAGCCAACTGGGTGGGCTACGAAGACCTGCACAAGAAGTTTAAGGATGCGCCCAAGTTTGGCAACGGCGACGACTACGTTGACCTGATCGTAGCCGATCTGTACAAGTTCTGGGCCGACAGCTGCAACACCTTTACCACCGTGTACGGTGTACCCCCGCGCCCCACCGGCATCTCCATCACCGCCTACGCCCCCGGCGGCAGCTACACCTGCGCTACCCCCGACGGCCGTAAGAACGGCGACCTGCTGCCCGAAGGCTGCGCCTCGCCTGCACAGGGCACCGACGTGAACGGCCCCACCGTTTCGCTCAGCAGTGCCATGAAGATCAATCAGGATCCGTTCAACGCCATGCTGCTGAACATGAAGATCCATCCCACCGCCCTGAAAACCGAAGAGGATATGGCAAAGCTGGGCACCCTGGTCAAGACCTATCTGACCAACGGCGGCAAGCATATCCAGTTCAACGTGGTGGACAACGAAACCCTGAAGAAGGCCCAGGAAGCCCCCGAGGACTACCGCGACCTGGTGGTTCGTGTGGCAGGCTATTCTACCTACTTCACCCTGCTGACCAAGGCGGTGCAGAACGATATCATCGCCCGCACCGAAAACCGCCTGTAATCGGCCGCAAGCCCAGCCGGGCCTGCTGTAAAAACATTGCCGCCCCCAAAGCAGCTGCTTTGGGGGCGGCTTTTTCCGCTGTGCTTCCGATGCGGTACGCAGGGGCTTGCAGCAAAAGAAAAAGCGGCATGCAATCGCATACCGCCGTGGTGGGCCATCAGTGATTCGAACACTGGTAGAACCGGTTATGAGCCGGGGGCACTGGACCGCTGTGCTAATGGCCCACAGCATGGTATAGTATAGCACGGCCGGCGGCAGAATGCCAGTGCTTTTTGCAGTGGGGCGAGGTGTCTTTTTGGTGAAAATCCGATGTTTTCCCGGGAAATAGCGCTGCTTTTGCAGACGTCCGGCCGCACCGGTGCAATGTTTGGGCGGTCGGCCGCGTAATATATATAACAGCGTGCCGCTGCCTATCGAGTGCGGCGGGCGTCCAGCTTTTTGCGCATAAACTCGTCCAGCAATGCCGGGGGAAACACCGGCTCGCTGTTGTTGAAGGCCTCGCGCAGAAAAATCAGACTGATCACCGTTTCGCGGCCGGCGTCCAGCCGCAGGGTGTACAGGGTATCCACCGGCTGCTGGGTAGGGTTGTGCAGGGTCAGGTGCAGGGTAAAGCTGCCGTCCCGGTCGCGGGTACAGGTGTAGGCAAACTCGTCAGCTTCGGTGGGGGCGTCCAGCCGATCAAGGCATTCGTCAATATACAGCCCGGTGCGAAACTCGCTTACCCCTGCCGGCCCAAACTGGCTGCGGCGGCCGGTTTCCTGTCGGCGCAGCACAAACAGCATCAGCAGCATCAGGCCCACAATTATCAGGGCCGAAAATCCCATTCCCATCGGTACAATTCCTCGCTTTCGGGTGGTTTGGCTGGCTCTATTGTACCACAGGCGGCGCAAACGTGGTATACTGTTTGCAGTTTACCGCCGTGTGGCGATTTCAACGAACGGAGAATTGCAGCCATGAACCCCAATCTTAAATTTACCCGCCGTACCTGGTATTTTCTGCTTCTCATTTCGGCAGCCTGCAGTCTGCTGAATGCGCTGGCAGTGCTTGCCGGACATAACCTTACCTTTCTCGAACAGCTGGCCTTTGGCGGCACCGGGTTGGCGGTGTTGTTTCTGGCAGCCGAAAAATCGAACCCGCCCGCCGGCCGCAAGGCGTATTTCGGGGTGTTTGTACTGCTGCTGCTCAGCTACATGTTCGGCGGTGCGGTGGGGCTGGTGTTCAGCGCACTGGTGTGGCCGATGCTGCTGCTGATCGAGCGCCGCCGCGGCCTGCCGGTGGACCACAGCCTGCGGCTGGTGCTGTTTGCCGAGGCAATGCACACCGCCCTTGTTATAATGACCCTGGCCGGGCTGCCCACCGCCCTGTTTGCCAACCTGTTCTGGGTGCTGACCGCTGCGGCCCGCGGCAGCGCTGCCCTTGTACTGTACCGCGTTCGGCCCGAAATGGAGGAATGACCCTATGCAGCTGCCCCGCCGTACCTTTCTAAAGGCTTCGGCCCTTGCTGCCGCGGCTGCCGGCCTTGCCGCCTGCGGAAAACGCCGCCGGCTTCGTCGGCTGCCCCCGTGCAGCCCACCCCGGCCCCGGCTGCCGGACAGTACCGGGGCATCTGGATCAGCTATCTGGAATGGCAGACCACCGATTTTTCCACCGAAAGCAGCTTTACCGCTGCGGTGGCCCAAATGCTGGACAACTGCGCCGCCCTTGGGCTGAACACGGTGCTCGCGCAGGTGCGCCCCTTTGGCGATGCACTGTACCCCAGCAAGCTGTATCCCTTCAGCCATCTGTGCACCGGGCAGCAGGGGGTGGCCCCCGGCTATGACCCGCTGGAAATTCTGGTGCGGGAATGCCATGCCCGCGGTCTTTCGCTGGAAGCATGGCTGAACCCCTACCGGCTGCAGCTGAACAAAAACCTGCCGGCCCAGCTGGCCGACAGTAATCTGGCCCACACCCATCCCGACTGGGTGGTGCAGGCCGGCGGCGGCCTGTACCTGAACCCGGCCATCCCCGAAGCGGCTGCCTATGTGACCGAGGGCGTGCGCGAGATCATGGAGCATTACGCGGTGGACGGCATCCACTTCGACGATTATTTTTACCCCTCCACCGCCCCCGAAATTGACGCGGAGCAGTTTGCGGCCAGCGGCCTGCCCGAAGCCGAACGCAATGCCTGGCGGCGGCAGAACGTCACCGCGCTGGTACGGCAGGTGTACGCGGCGGTAAAAGCACACGACCCCACCCTGCGGTTCGGCATCAGCCCGCAGGGCAACCCGGACAACAACTACAGCCAGCAGTTCAGCGATGTGTCGGCATGGCTGACCGCCGAGGGCGGCCAGTGCGTGGATTACGTCTGCCCGCAGGTGTACTGGGGCTACCACTACACCCTCAAGTCCGGCTCGCAGCGGTTTGGCTTTGAAAACATTGTGCCCGAATGGCTGGCCATGCCCCGCAGCGAAGCAGTGGCCCTGTACTTTGGGCTGGGCGCGTGGCGCATCGGCGACGGCGACGGCGGCCGGAACGAGGACAGCACCACCCAGTGGAACACCGGCGGCAATCTGGCCGAAATGGTGGCCGACCTGCACGCCGCCAACGCCGACGGCTATGTGCTGTACCGCTACGATTCGCTGTTCCGCTCGGCCTATCCCGACCTTGCCCGGCAGGAAGCCGACGCCCTGACCGGGCTGAACGCCGCCGAATAATGCTTTTCAGCCGGGGCGGATTGTGGTATACTGAAATGTAACGGCACCGCGCCTGTGTCGCCAAGATGAAAAAACGGACCGGATGGAGGTTCCGACCATGAAAAAGATCAAAAATCTGTTTGCCTTGCTGTGCGCCGCCGCCCTTTCGCTGGCCGTGCTGACCGGCTGCGGCGAAGAACCCGCCAGCGAGGTGGACACCAAGCAGTATGCCGCCGCGGCATCCGACAGCGTGGGCGTGCCCGACTGGATGGACACCACCGCCCGCTTTGAAACCGAATATGTGGACGGCAACGTGATGTATCTGGTGTTCAACGGCATCCAGAACCGCGAAACCGAATATTTCTACGCCCCTGACGGCCAGTTGACCTTTACCATGACCACCACCGGCGAAAGCAGCAGCATCAAGTACACCAAGGTGGCGGTGTGGACCAAGGTTCCCAATGGTACCCAGTATGTCGAGGGCACTACCATTTACTTTGCGGTCAGTGGCCAGCCCCTGACCTACACCGTCACCGGGCTTGACCCGGCGCTGGAATACCGCCTGACCGTTTCCTACGATTCGGCCAGCTACTATGCCAGCGGCCAGCTGCGGGTGGACGGCGCCACCGATGTAAACCCCAACGCCGCCGCTCCTTCGGGGGCTGCCGCATGACCCGGCAAACCCGACAGACCCTGATGCTGGTGCTTGCCGCCGGCATCTGGGGCATGGCCTTTGTGGCACAGTCCATGGGCGCCCAGTTGGGCGCCTTTACCTTTTTGGCGGGGCGCAGCTGGCTGGGGGTGGCCGTGCTGTGGCCACTGACCGCTGTGCTGGACCGCATCCGCCGCAAAAATGGCGAAGCGTATGGCTGGCCCAAGACCAAAGAGGAAAAAACCAATCTGTACCGGGGCGGCGTGATCATGGGCTTCTGGCTGTTTCTGGCCGCCGCCACCCAGCAGATCGCCATCACCATCGACCCTTCCACCGCCAAGGCCAGCTTTTTAACCGCTATGTACGTGGTGCTGGTGCCGCTGGCCGGTGCGCTGTTTGGCCGCCGGGTGGGCGGGCGTATCTGGCTGTGCGTGGCGTTGGCGGTGGGCGGGCTTTACCTGCTGTGCATGAAAAACGGCTTTGGCCGGCTGCAGGGCAGCGACTGGCTGCTGCTGCTGTGCGCGGTGTGGTTTGCCGCCCAGATCATGGCCATCGACAAATACAGCCCGCTGGCCGACGGCGTGCGGCTGAGTCTGGTGCAGTTTTTTACCGTGTCGGTGTTGGCCACCGTGTGCATGCTGGCCTTCGAGCAGCCCACCCTGACCGCTGTGCGGCAAAACCTGTGGCCCATGCTGTACTGCGGTGTGTTTTCGTCCGGCGTGGCCTACACCCTGCAGATCGTGGGCCAAAAGGGGCTGAACCCCACCGTGGCCTGCCTTGCCATGTGCCTTGAAAGTGTGTTTGGCGCGCTGGGCGGCTGGCTGGTGCTGAACCAGACCCTGTCCGGCCGCGAGATCGGCGGCTGCGCGCTGATTTTTGCCGCGGTGGTGCTGGCCCAGCTGCCGGTGGAGCAGCTGTGGAAAAAGCCTGTGGCAACAAAAGAATAACCCAAACCAGAACAGCCCGCCTGCCCGGCGGACTGTTCTTTTTTTGCGCTTTTTTGCAGGAAAGGGTTGACAGTTTGGTCTACAATTTGTAGAATGTAAGCATGGACGACAACTTGTAGACCAAAAGGAGGTGCCGGGATGGAACCCAAAACCTATGCCCTGACCGAAACCGAAGAAAAATTTGCTGCGCTGATCTGGCAG
>JAFULE010000123.1 GCA_017483235.1 Faecalibacterium sp.
AGACTGCAGCGAGCACAGAAGGCGGTTGCACAGCATCCGGAGCTGGAGGAAGTGGTGGATCTGTTCCGGCAGATGGATGTATTGCAAAAGCGGGAAAAGAGCACCCGCCAGATGGCACAGAACCTGCGCACTGGGCTGGAAAACGGTGATGCCTTGCGAAACAAGCGGCTGCCCTACAAGGAAAACTATGTGCCGCACCTGAAGGACAGTGTTACTGGGTTGAAGCAGCTGAAAAACATTCTGACGGCCAGCGATTACCAGATCGACCCGCATCTGGTGGGCACCAGTGAATGGACCAAGCCCAAAAGCCGATGGGCAAGCTTCATGCAGCGGCGAACCGGCGAGGTGCCCTATAACGAGGGTGCGGTGCAGAACATGCTGGTGCAGATGCGCAACTATGAGTACAAAATCGCATTCGACCCGATCATTGCCCGCAGCCGCAGCATCATCAGCAGCCTGGCCGAGGCCACCGAGCAAAGCCGCAACGCCAACGGCGCCATTCAGTGGCTGAGCGAATGGACCAATGACCTTGCCGGCAAGACCAGCTTTATCGACCGCCCGATAATGAACGTTGCAGGGCGGCAGAACATGGACTTTCTTCGATGGGTGAATGGCCGGGTGAAGTCGAACGCGGTGATGGGCAACCTGCGCAGCGCACTGAAACAGGTGTCGAACCTGCCGAACGGCATTGGCTACGTCAAAAACCCGAAGGATCTTGCAGCCGGCAGTAAAGCCTTTGCTGCCAGCCACCTGCCGGGCACGGCCGGCGATGCGGCCCGGGCAAAGCTGGATGAAAGTGCATTTTTGACCGAGCGCTACGGCATCAGCGACGTATACAACGAGTTTGAAACGGCGCTGAAGGATAAGCCTGCACAGTTTGCGGCGAAGCTGATGGAGTTTGGCGACAAGGCGGTGGCTGAGTACATCTATCTTGCGGCGTATGAGCAGGGTGTGCGGCTGGGTGAGACAAGCCCGGCGGATTATGCCGACGAGCTGTGCCGCAAAACGGTGGGCGGCCGCGGCGTAGGCGAACAGCCGCTGATCCTGAAGAGCCAGACGGTGAACCTGCTGGCACCGTTCCAGACCGAGGTGCTGAACAGTTACAATGCAATGCGGGAACGTGTTGGCCATAAGGATGCCAAAGGTATTGTGCTGACCATTGTGGCAACTGCGCTTGTAAGCGCAGCACTGGGCAGCGATGCAGGCTGGAACCCGTTGGGCGACCTGCTGGACGCACTGAAAGGCGCCGAAGAGGACGACACTGCTGCGGATGTGGCGATGCAGGCGGGCAAGAATCTTGCCGGAGGTGCCGCGGCCAATATGCCCTTTGCCGAGCAGCTGATCAGTATGGCGATGGATGACCAGACCAGCGAGGCTTTGTTTGGGGATGATGACCCGACCCGCTACGGTACGGCTACCATGGGGCTTGCCGCCTTGGTAGAGCCTACGGCAGATCTGCTTACCGCAATGCTTGACCCCGACAAGAAGGTGACCGATGTGGATCTGGTCGGTACGTGGGGGGCAAATCTGGCGCTGCCTTTTGGTGGCGCTCAGGCGCGGCGCACCCGGGATGCACTGATCGACGCCGGTGTGCTGGCAGAAGGTGTGTTTGGCACAACATACCCAGCGGCATTTGCCGCAGAAAAGCCGATCGCCGGCCATTACACCAGCAGCGGAAAACTGATGTACCCTGTGGACAGCGGCAACCCGTGGGAGGTGGGCCTTGCAGCCCTGTTTGGCAGCGGCGCCACCGAATACGGCAAGGCGAACAACGGCGAGTACATGAGCAAAAACCAGACAGAGCTGTATAAAGATGCAGTGCGCAGCGGCATGGATGAAAAAGAAGCTTATAATGCCCTGAATGGCCTGTTTGCCGTAGAAAGCAGCAAGGATGCTGAAGGTGAAACCATTGATAACAGCCTGTTCTTCAACCGGGTGGACTACATCAACAGTCTGGATGTGAGCCGTGACCAGAAGGCAAACCTGATCTACAACTACATGGGCGACACGCGGCGTGGGTATACCGATGCGGCTGTGGCGACCGGCCTGAGCAAGACCGATGCCTGCGAGACCCTTGTGACGATGGAGAGGATCCGCGATGGTATCAAGGAAGGCGGCTTGAAGCTGCAGGGCCAGATGGATTACCTGAATGCACGCGGGTTTGCCAACGACCAGAAGGCAGTGCTTTTGTACAATTATCTGAGCGATACCAAGCAAAAGCACTGTGATGCAGCTGTGAGCGCCGGTGCTGATCGCTGGCAGGCGACACAGTTTATGGTATTCTGCGCGAATGTAACGGGCGATAAGGATGTCAAGGGCAAGACCATCAACGGCAGCAAAAAGAAAAAGGTAGAAGCCGAGCTGGACCGCTTACGGGTGAGCGGACAGCTGCGGGAGATCTATCTGAAGGCGGCTGAAGACTAAGTTAAAATCAAAAGTGTGTACCTAAGTGTGTACCAGATAAAAGAAAAAGCACGAAAACCAACTGGTTTTCGTGCTTTTTTGTGGTGCGGGCGGTGGGGGTCGAACCCACACGTCATGGACACTGGCTCCTAAGACCAGCGCGTCTGCCATTCCGCCACGCCCGCGTGGCTGTTTTTCATTTTATCAGTTCTTGCCATGGATGTCAAATTCATAAATGTCTTTTTCTGTGGGCATACTTGCTACCGCAGGGAGGGATGCTTATGAATCACCGCAGCCGGGCAGTGCACAAAAGAGTTGGGCGGCGGTTTGCCATGGCGCTGGCCTATCTGGTCATTGCGTTTTCCATGGCGTTTGGCTGGCTGTATCAAAGCATTCCTGATACCATTTATGTGGAACAGGGTAAAGCGGTGCGTTTTGCCCGCTTTCCATTTCTGGCACCACAGGGCGATACCGGCACTACCCGTACCGTAAGCACTGCACAAACCGGAAGCTTTAACACAACGCTGGCCATCGGCGGCATGGTGCCAGTTAAGCAGGTACGTACGATCGTTACCGAGCGTCCTGTGGTTACTGTGTGCGGTACGCCGTTCGGCATTAAAATGTTTTCAGACGGCGCCCTTGTTGTGGGCTTCAGCGATATCCTGACCGACGGCGGCTGGGCAAACCCGGCAAAGGACGCTGGGCTGCGTCTGGGCGATCTGGTAATCAGCGTAAATGGCTTTTCCACCCAGAGCAACGACGAAGTAAGACAGATCATCGAACAGGCAAACGGCAATACAGTGCAAGTGATCTATCTGCGTGACGGGGTACAGCGCAGCACCCGGTTGACTCCGGTTCGGGGCGAGGACGGCAGCTGGAAGGCCGGCATGTGGGTGCGGGATTCGTCGGCCGGCGTGGGCACCATGACCTTTTTTC
>JAFULE010000124.1 GCA_017483235.1 Faecalibacterium sp.
GTCTTGCCACCGCCGTGGGCGACGAAGGCGGCTTTGCCCCCGACTGTGCAGACGATGCCCATGCCATTGAACTAATTCTGCAAGCAGTGGAGCAGGCCGGCTACCGCCCCGGCAAAGACATCCTACTGGCGCTGGATGCCGCCGCCAGTGAATGGCGCACCGAAAATGGTTATCGTCAACCCAAAAGCGGCAATCAATTCCAACGCGCCGGCCTGATCGACTACTGGGCCCACCTGTGCGAAGACTACCCCATTGCCAGCATCGAAGACCCGCTGGGCGAAGAGGACTGGGAGGGTTGGGGCCTGCTGACCCATCAGCTGGGCCGGCGAGTGCAGCTGGTGGGTGACGATCTGTTTGTAACCAACACCGCACGGCTGCGCCGCGGCATGGAAGAAGGCTGCGGCAACAGCATTCTGGTCAAACCCAACCAGATTGGTACTCTGAGTCAGACCATCGGTGCGGTGCAGCTGGCCCGCAGCAACGGGTATTCGGCCATCATCAGCCACCGCAGCGGCGAAACTTCCGACACCACCATTGCCGATCTGGCCGTGGGGCTGAACACCGGCCTGATCAAAACCGGAGCCCCCTGCCGCGCCGAGCGCACTGAAAAATACAATCGGCTGCTGCGCATTGAACAACAGCTGGGCGACCTGGCCGTGTGGCCGGGTGGCAGAATGCTTTCCGGGCGCCGTTGAGCTTCGAACGGCGCACAAAAAAACTTCCGGCGC
Organism: Faecalibacterium sp.; assembly: GCA_017483235.1. Lineage (GTDB taxonomy): Bacteria > Bacillota > Clostridia > Oscillospirales > Ruminococcaceae > Faecalibacterium. The sequence goes on from JAFULE010000124.1 coordinate 729, forward strand.
CTGTAGTCAGGCGCCGGAAGTTTTTTATATTCAGATGCTCTGCATTGCAGCCAGCTGCGCACCGCAGGCGGCTTCCACCACGGCGGCAAACTGCTCCAGTCCCTCCTGATCGGCCTCGTCAAAGCGGGCCAGCTGTGGGCTGTCGATATCCAGCACACCCACCACCGCGCCGCCATAGCGCAGGGACACCACAATCTCGCTGTTGGAGGCGCTGTCGCAGGCGATATGCCCGGGGAAGGCATGCACATCCCGCACCAACTGGGTGGCGTTCTGGGCCACAGCAGTGCCGCACACCCCCTTGCCCACCGCAATATGGATGCAGGCGGGCTTGCCCGCAAAGGGGGCAAGGATCAGCTCCTGCCCGCCGCCGGGCAGACGATGCAGCCGGTAAAAGCCGACCCAGTTGATATCGGGCAACTCCTGCCACAACAGGGCCGCCAGATTGGCAAGGTTCGCAACACAGTCGGTTTCGCCCATGGTCAATGCTTCGCCCTGGGCGCACAAAAGGCGGTAAAACGCCTGCTTCTCGGTTTGGGGCTGGTTCATGGCAATTTCTCCAAGCGGCTGTTTTTGGGCTTAATTTTCGCGGAAAAAGGCTTTCTGTACCGCCAGCAGCACACCGGCACGGCTGGCAGTAAAGTTCAGGCCACCCTGCAGGTAGCAGGTGTAGGGCTCGCGCAGAGGGCCGTCGCAGCTCAGTTCGATGGTACTGCCCATGGTAAAGGCGCCGGCCGCCATGATCACCTGATCGGTATAGCCCGGCTCCATGCTGGGCATGGGGGCCACGTAGCTGTCCACCGGGCTGGCGGCCTGAATGCCCTGACAGAAGCCGATGAGGGCTTCTGCCGAGCCGGAGTCAAAGCAGGTAACGATGTCGTTGTGGTCGTCGCAGTAACGAGGCACCGGCTTTACCCCCACCTGCTCCAGCAGGCACTGGGCATAAATCGCGGTTTTGATGGCATCGCACACCACGCCGGGGGCGTAGTACAGGCCCAGATACATCTCCCGCAGGGTTTCCAGGGTGCAGCCCAGCTCTTTGCCAAGACCGGGAGCCGACAGACGATAAGCACACTGCTGCACCAGATCGGCGCGGCCGGCAATGTAGCCGCCGGTGGGGGCAATGCCGCCGCCGGGGTTCTTGATCAGGCTGCCCACGATCAGGTCGGCACCGGCCTGGGTGGGCTCTTTGGTCTGGGTAAACTCGCCGTAGCAGTTATCCACAAAGATAATGATGTCGGGGTTGGCGGCCCGGGCAGTGTCGGCGATCTTCTGAATGGTGCCCAGATCAAAGGCGTTGCGCTGCAGATAGCCGCGGCTGCGCTGGATGTGGCACACCTTGGCACCGGGGGCCTTTTGGGCGATCAGCTCATAATCAGGGGTGAAGTCCGGCTTCAAGGGGGCTTCGTCGTAGCGGATGCCGTAGTCCATCAGGGTACCGTTGCCCTTGCCCTTGCCGTCCAGCCCGATCACACCCTCCAGCGTGTCGTAGGGGCGGCCGGTGGCGGCCACCAGGGTATCACCGGTGCGCAGCACGCCACACAAGGCCACCGCAAGGGTATGGGTGCCGGACATGAACTGGCTGCGCACCAAAGCATCCTCGGCACCCACCAGCTGGGCAAAAATCTCTTCCAGCTTGTCGCGGCCGCTGTCCCACAGGCCATAGCCGCTGGTGCCCTGCAGATGAGTGGCCGACATGTTGTTGTCGGTAAAGGCTTTGAGCATCTTCAGCTGGTTGTAGTCGCGGATCTGCTCCATCTTCTCAAAGTAAGGGCGGCACAGCTGCATGACCGTCTGGTCCACAGCCAGCACCTCGGGCTTGTAATCAAAAAAATGCTGTAACATCTGGTTCCTCTGTCTCGTAAGTAGTTATAGATCGGTGTATTCACACAAAGTTCCACCATGGGCAAAGCCCAGCCGGGTGTAAAAAACGCACAGTCGGTCTTCGCACAACAGCAGTACCCGCCAACCGTCCGCCGCAAGGGCATTGGCAGCATGTGCGGTCAGCCAGCCGCCCAGCTGTTGGCCGCGCAGAGCCGGCACCGTTTCAATGCAGGCAAGGTAGGCCTGCCCGTCGTGCAGGGCGTAGGCGCCTGCGGTACAGGCGATGGCCCCGTTTTGCTCCAGCGCCCACACCCGGGCCTTGCCGTGGTTGCGCTTGGTGCACAGTTCGGAATAAAAGCCGTCCCGCCGTTCGCCGCGCTGTGCAAACAGCAGATCAGCCACCTGACCGGGGCTGGGCTGGTCGTTCAGGGTCAGGGTGGGCAGCAGCGGCGGCAAGGGTGGTGTCGGCAGGGCGCCGCCGGCTTCCAACACAAAC
>JAFULE010000125.1 GCA_017483235.1 Faecalibacterium sp.
CTATAAATTTTTTTTATCATTTTATAAAAATTTAATTCAAAGAAAAGGCAAATCAAAAAGAAAAGCCCGACAATCTTCCTGATATGCTCCCTCTATGAGAGACAGTGAAAAAGAAAACTGTCTTTCATGGAGGGAGTATCTTTATGCCCAGGAAAGGAAAACTTAGTCCGAGAGAAAAAGCAGAGTTGGTACAACGGTGTATGGCCGGGGAACTCGGCATGTGTGAAGCGAGCCGGCAGGCTGGAGTACACCTTGAAACAGTAAGACAATGGATCGCACAATACGAGGGCGAAGGAGCAACAGCCTTTTTGCCTTTAAAAAGGAACCGAACATATCGGGCAGAGCTAAAGCAAGCAGCGGTACAGGATTATATAACCGGCAAAGGAAGCTATCTGGATATTTCAAAAAAATACAAACTTCGTTCTACAACGCAACTCAAAGAGTGGGTAAAGGTGTATAATGCACATGGAGACTTTAACTCCGTCAAACAATCCGGAGGAGGAAGCTACATGAAGCAAGGACGAGAGACCACGCAGGAAGAGCGAATTCAAATCGCAAAAGAGTGCTATGCATCAGGGAAGAACTACGGAGAGGTGGCGCTCAAGTATAACGTGAGCTACCAGCAAGTCCGCAACTGGACCCTGCGGTATGAGGAACAAGGCGAGGTCGGTCTGGAGGATCGGCGGGGCAAGCGAAAGAAGGATCAGGAGCCTCGAACCGAGCTGGAAAAGGCGCAGATCGAAATTGAGCGTCTGAAGCACGAGCTGCATAAAGCGGAAATGGAGCGAGATCTGCTAAAAAAATTGGACGAAGTGATGAGGAGGGATGCCTATCGCAAGTAAGGCAGAGCCATCTCTACAAGGCAATTAAGGAGTATTGTGTGGAAAGCGGAAATGCCGTGGAAGAAGCCTGCGGAATGCTGCACGTGTCCAGATCGGCTTACTATAAATGGCTGTCCGAAAGAAAGAGCACCAGGACTACAGAGAATGAGGCAATTGCAGAAAAGATCGAACAGATCCACATGGAGAGTCCAGACAAGGGGTATCGCCGCATTAACGATGATCTCCGCCATGACCACAACATCCATGTTAATGATAAGAGGGTTCTGCGGATCTGCCGCAAGAAAGATATCAAGTCCACCATCAAGTACAGCAACCACGGCTGCACAAGACAGGCAAAGAACCCTCAGTACATAGCAGAGAATGTGCTGAACCGGGATTTCCATGCCAAAGCACCCAATGAAAAATGGCTGACCGATGTGACTGAGTTTAAGTGGTATGAAGGAACCGAGACGCACAAGGTCTATCTAAGTGCCATTCTAGACTTGTATGACCGGCGTATCGTCTCTTTTGTTATCGGAGACAGAAACGATAACCCTCTCGTATTTAAGACCTTTGACAAGGCAATAAAGGCGAATCCGGAGGCGCACCCGATCTTCCATTCCGATCGAGGGTTTCAATATACAAACAGGGCATTTCACCACAAGCTGGAGAAGGCAGGGATGACACAGAGCATGTCCCGTGTGGCCAAGTGCATCGATAATGGCCCTATGGAGGGGTTCTGGGGCATTCTGAAACGTGAGCGCTACTACGGCAGGCGCTTTACCAGCAAGCAGGAGCTGGTTCAAATGATTATCAATTACATCAGCTATTACAACAATCGACGAGTACAGCGCAAACTGGGTGTTCTCACGCCCTTTGAGAAACACAACTTGTTCCTCGCTGCATAAAAAACGACCGGCAGCAGTGCTGTCGATCGCGAAAAATTTTATATTTTTTCATTGTCCGCTTGACGGGGCGCAGGTCAGTTGCCCGGGCGGGCCTTTTGTGTAGAAGAGCTTACTTGTTGTGGGCCTTGATGGCGTCGGTGATCTCTTTGTCGTTGTAGAAGAAGTAGATGCCCAGCGCACAGGCCACAAATACACAGGCGACCAGAGCGGTTGCCTGAATGCCCTCGCTGGTGGCGGCGCCGGTGCCGTCGGCACCCTTGCCCAGCAGCAGCGCACAGGCGATCACCACGATGCTCTGGCACAGCTTGTTGGCAAAGTTGCGGGCAGCCAGGAACATGCCCGCCCGGTTTTTGCCGGTGAGGATGGTGTCGTACTGGGCCAGATCCGCAAACATCGAAGCGGGAATGATGTTGGTGATGGCAATGGGCATGGCGATGCAGAAGCCGATCAGAATGGCAAAGGCCGGGCCGCCGATCAGGCTGATGACCAGCTTGTAGTTGTAAATGGCGCCGTACAACAGCACATATACGGTGCAGGCGCCCAGCAGCAGCGGCTTTTTGCCGATCTTGCGGGCCAGCAGGTTGACCAGCGGATAGGTGCACACGCCCACACCAATGGAAATGACGGTGACGATGGTCACCCACAGGTCGGGCAGCGCCAGCAGGTTGGTGATGTAGTATACCTGTGCCGTGTTAAAGAAGGTAAAGGCCACCCACATCACCAGATAACCAATGGTGATGATGGTAAAGTTTTTATACGAGAAGATGGCCTTCAGCGCCTCGCCCAGCGGCTGCGAGTAGCTCTTGGGGGCGATGTAGTCCTGCTCGCAGATGGCAAAGGCCGGCACCAGCGCGGTGATGATGCCTGCTGTGCAGCAGACGATAAAGGGGATGCGCAGCGCCCAGATCTCGGGGATGCCTGCGCCCATCAGCATGCCCTTGGTCATGCTGGTGCAGAACACCAGTGCGTTGGAAATCACATACAGCAGGCTGTTGATGGTGTACAGAAAAACACGGCGCTTAGGTTCGGCCACGATTTCGGCCTGTAGGGCAGAATAGGGGATGTTGTACAAGGTCGAAAACAGGTAGTACAGCACCAGCAGCACGCCCACCCAAACCGCATTGATCATGCTGGTTCCGTTTACCGGCGGGAAAAAGATCATCAGACAGCACAGGCCATAGGGCACCGCGCTCCAGCGCATAAAGGGAATGCGGCGGCCAAGCTTGTGTTTGCAGTTGTCGGTCAGGTTAGCTACCCAAGGGTCGGTGATGGCATCCACCACGGTGCCAATGCCGCGGATGATGGCCATGACCAGCGCCGCATTCAAAAAGAACTGGGGCAGGGTGGTATTGGCGTTGGTGGGGATAAAAAAGGTAAGCAGATAGGTGGTAACAATGCCGTTGATCATTCCGCGGGAAAAATCGCCCATGCACAGCGCCACAATCTTGCCGTTTGTCAGTGTTTTCATCTTATACAACCTCTCCGCGGGCAATGGGCAGCAGCTTTTCCCGCATCAGTTTTTTGAATTTTTCCGGCTCTTCGCCCATGGGGCCGTGGGCCGAATGCTCAAACCAGACCAGATCCTTGTCCGGTGCCTGAATGGCATCGTAGAACGCCTGCACCAGCGAGGCCGGGGTGTTGTTGTCAAGCCTTCCCTGGAAGATGTAATAGGGCATCTGGAAGGTGTTGCACTCTTTTACAAAATCGTAATTCACAATGGTGGGCCACATCTGCGACAGGCATACCTTGTAGCCCTTGGCAGTGCCGATTTTGGTCTGCAGGTCCAGTTCGGGCGAGGTGAGGATAGGCAGCACCGTGCCGGTGAAATAACCGCCCTTTTTGGTGGAATGGCCGCCGTATTTTTTCAGCAGACGGCGCTGGGCCATCAGCCCTTCGAACACCGGCTTGTACTGGCCGTTGACCGGCGGGCCGATCTTTTCCAGCTCGGCAATGTCCTCGGCGTTGCCGGCCTCTTTGGCCTTGTTCAGCACATAAGCGTAGGATACGTTTTCGTTCTCAATGCCGTTTACCACCTGCCCGTAGCCGATGTAGCCGGCCACCTTGTCGGGATGGCGATGGCACACAAAGGTGCCCAGCTCGGTGCCCCAGCTGGCGCCCAGCAAAAAAATCTTATCCTTGTGCATGGTCTCGCACAGATAGTCCAGCAGCTGGGCGCAGTCGGCAATCAGCTGATCCAGCGTAAGGGTGGCAGGGTCGCAGCCAAAGTACGAGCCGCCGGTGCCGCGCTGATCCCACGCAACAATGGTAAAATCGTCCAGCAGATCCATGTGGTTTTTGGCCATGCCGTGCCGGTTGGGTACGCCCGGGCCGCCGTGCAGAAACAGCACCACCGGGTTTTCGGGCTTGGTGCCCCAGATGTGGATGGCCTGTTTTACGCCGCCCAGATCAATTTTTTCTTTCCGATCAATGGGATATTTCATATAATCCCTCCTTTTCCACCATTATAGTGTATTGTGTTGAAAAACACAAACTTTATTGCATTTCTTCTGCCAAGATACGTCCGGGCTGCCGCAGCAGCGGTTTTTACCCCCGGCGTTGTGTTTTTTGCAAAACTGCGCTATAATCAAAAAAGACATTACACTACCATAAAGGAGAACACTTGTATGGATATTTTAAGCACTGTTGAACTGAATGACTGCCCCCTGTGCCTTGGCCCCGGCCTGCTGGAGGAAGAGGGCGGCCATTGCGTATATGCCACCTGCCTTGACTGCGGCTGCCACACTGTGCCGGTCAACTATCGCACCGAAGCCGAAAAGCTGGATGCTGCCCAGCGTGTGGCCCATCTGTGGAATGTGGGCAAGGTGATCTCGGAGGGCGTGGGCGAATAATCTGCCTTGCCGGAAGTTTCGGAGATTGAGGGAGGACGTTTTATGGAATATCGTGTGTTGGGCAAAACCGGGCTGCAGATCTCCCGCATGGGCCTGGGCGGCATTCCCATCCAGCGTGTGGATGCGGCTGCCACCAAAACCCTGATCCGCCATCTGGCCGAAGCCGGGGTGAACTACATCGACACCGCCCGCGGCTACACCGTCAGCGAGGAATATCTGGGCGAAGCGCTGGAGGGTCTGCGCGATCAATTTGTGCTGGCCACCAAAAGCATGGCCCGCGACAAAGAGGGCATGGCCCGCGACATCGACATCAGCCTGAAGAATCTGCGCACGGACCATATCGAGCTGTATCAGGTGCACAACCCCAATCTTTCTCAGCTGCAGCAGATCATTGCCCCCGGCGGTGCGCTGGAAGCATTGGTGCAAGCCCGTGCCGCCGGTAAGATCGGCCATATCGGCCTGACCTGCCACTCGCTGGAGGTGTTTGAAAAGGCCCTGA
>JAFULE010000126.1 GCA_017483235.1 Faecalibacterium sp.
AAACCACTCGCTAGGCGAGTGGTTCAAAAGAAGACTTCTGTCGATGATGCGGACAAAAAAACTCCCTTTGTGTAAACTAAGAGTGCGGTCTGCCAACTGCACAAAGTAACACAAAGGGAGGTCATTCGAGGATGAACGACACAAAAAGCTTATCACATACAAAATGGAATTGCAAATATCATATCGTGTTTGCCCCCAAATTTCGCAGGAAGGTATTTTACGGAGCAAAGCGACGCGAAATTGGTGCGATTTTAAGAAAGTTATGTGAATGGAAGGGTGTACACATTGTGGAGGCAGAAGTGTGCCCGGATCACATTCATATGCTGGTGGAGATCCCGCCCAAAATCTCAGTCTCAAGCTTCATGGGATATCTGAAAGGTAAAAGTAGTCTGATGATCTACGAGCAATTTCCAGAATTGAAATACAAGTATCGAAACAGAGAGTTTTGGTGCAGAGGTTTCTACGTGGACACAGCGGGAAAGAATGCGAAGAAGATACAGGAATACATTCAAAGACAGTACGAGCAAGACCAGATGGGAGAGCAACTCACCATGATGGGAAAAAGCTAACTGCTGATGAGCCCGTTTACGGGCGGTAGGTAACAAATCCTTCGCGGCTGGCAGACCGTACTTACGTGACGTGACGCGTGGCTAGTATTCTAGGGCTACGCCCGCATATGAAATACCCCCGGCTATGCCGGGGGATATTTATTAAAAGTATGTTAGGTTTTGCGCATCGCTTCCGGGTCGTGTTCCAGAATCACCAACCGGGTAATACGGTGGTTTTCGTCCACATGCTTTACCAGAACGGTGAACTGACGGTAATCAAATGCATCGAAAGCAACCGGCATGGCGCCGATGTTCTCGGTGGCCCAGCCGCCTACGGTGGCACAGTCGGTTTCCAGCTCTTCATCGTCCAGATCCAGCTTATCACAGAATTCGGTCAGGTTCATGTCGCCGGCGCACTCGTAGCGGTGCTTGCCCAGCGGCTGCCAGTCGTTGACAATGGCATCGTTTTCGTCCCAGATGTCACCAACCAGCTGCTCCAGCACATCCTCCATGGTCACAATGCCCGAAATGCCGCCGTATTCGTCGGCCACCACCGCAATGTGGGTCTGCCGCAGGCGGAACTCGTTCATAATGGCGTGCAGCTTCATCGATTTGGGAATGAACACCGGCTCCAGCAGCAGCTCGCGCAGTGGAACATTGTTGCCGTCCACCAGTTCTTTCAGCAGGTGTTTGACGTACAGAATACCCACCACATGGTCGATGGTACGCTCATACACCGGATAGCGGGAGAACTGTGTCTCGTTGATCAGCTCCAGAATATGCTCGATGCTGTCGTTTACCTCAATGCCGGCCACATCAATGCGGGGGGTCAGGATATCGCCGGCATCCAGATCGGTAAATTCCAGCGCCGACTGCAGCAGCTCGGTTTCGGTTTCGTCAATCACGCCTTCGTCTTCGGCGGTATCCAGCAGGTTTTCAAATTCCTCTTCGGTAATGGTAACCTCCTGCGCGTCCTTTTTGCGCCACAGCAGGCTGAACAGATTTACAATGCCCGAGGTGACCATTACGGCGGGGAAGAACACCACCATGGCGATCATCAGCGGCCACGCGGCAACCTTGGCAAAGGTGTCGCTGCAGCGGCGGGCGATCATTTTGGGGGTGATCTCGCCAAAGATCAGAATCAGGATGGTCATCACAATGGGGACAATACTGGAAGCGGTATCGTCGGTCAGACGGCCGTCCATGGTGGCGGCCAGCCGCACCGCCAGCACAGTGGCGATCGAGGTGGCACCGATGTTCACCAGATTGTTGCCGATCAAAAGGGTGGACAGAGCCTGCTCATAGTGGTTGTAGATAAAGTTGACCAGCTTTTGCAGGCGGGTGGGGTTTTCGTTTTCCTTTTTCAGCTTCAGCTTGTTCAGCGAGGTATAGGCGATCTCGGTGCCCGAGAAAAAGGCCGAACCCATCAGAAGCAGAACGATTGCAATATATTCCATCGGCCCACCCCCTTACATCAGCTGCAGGCCTTCGCCTGCGTCGCTTTCGTCCTGGATGTCGCCGACCAGTTCTTCCAAAAGGTCTTCCATGGTGATGATGCCAACCTTGCGGCGGTTTTCATCGGTAACAAAAACCATGTGCAGCTTATTCAGCCGCATCCGCTGCAAAAGCTCGGAAATTTCGGTCTTTTGGTCGAACACATAGGGTTTCATCAGCAGCTTGCGCAGCACCACCGGCTTGCCCGCTGCATAGTAGCTTAAAAAAGTATTTACCGGCAGAATACCTACGATATTGTCCTTGCTGCCTTCGTACACCGGCAAACGGGAGTAAGCCAAGGCACTGGCGGTTTTGGCCAGTTCAGGCAGCGGGGTGGCGCTGGACACCACCGATACCTCCGACAGCGGGATCATGATATCCTCAGCCAGCTTATCGCGGAACTCGATGGCCGAATTGACAAGGGCCTGTTTTTCCGGCTCCAGCACCCCTTCATCCTCGATGGTTTCGATGATGCTCAGCAGCTCTTCCTCGGTCACAGTGCCGGCGTCTTCGGCGGCAAACAACCGCGACAAAAGGTTAGAAATGCCCGAAAACAGCCACGATACCGGGGTCAGAAGCTTGACCAGCAGCACCATGTTGCCGGCAAACAGCAGTGCGATCTCTTCGCTGCGGGCACGTGCCAGGCTTTTGGGCAGCATTTCGGCAAACAGATAAACGATGATGGTGGTCAGCAGGGTGCCGTACACCACGTATTCCTCGGAAAATTGCCGCATCACCAACAGTGCCGACAGGGAAGCGCAGCTGGCGTGAAACACGTTGTTGCCGATCAGCAGGGTGGTCAGGGTCTTGTCGAACCGCTCGCACACCCACAACGCCTTTGCCGCGCGCTTATCGCCCTTGTCTGCCATGGTGCGCAGCCGCACCTTGCTGACGCCGGTGTAGGCGGTTTCACAACAGGCAAAATAGGCCGAACACAGCAGAAATATCACATATAGGCTACAACTGGCCGGGTCCACGGAAATACCAACTCCTTTATATGTATCACAAATGCGATCCCTACGGTGGGATCATATCTTTTTTATTATACAGTGTTTGACAAAATGATGCAAGTGCGCGGCAGTAAAGAAACAGATTTTGGGCAAAAAGTAGGTGTGTGTCTTTTAGGTACGGATGATATATCCAGGCCCGTCGCAGCAGGCAAAGTCACAGCTAAAATCACGCAAACCGGGCTGGTACAGGCGACTGCCCCAGCTATTTTTATTGTATGCCCGGCGTTTTGTGATATAATAAGTTGAATAAATACGAAAAGGAGGCTATTATGCAGGAATTATTGCACGGCGCGTTCTTGTTCTGCCTCTATGTCATTCCGGCGGCAGCGATTATGCTGCTTGCCCGCAGATTTATAAAAATACCGGACGAACTGTTCCGTAAAATTCTGCATTTTATTCTGCTGGGCACCTATTTTCCGTTTTTGTTCGGGTTCAGTACATGGTGGATCTCTGCCGGGCTGGCGGTCATACTGATCGTGATCATCTATCCCATTCTGGCATTGGCCGGCCGGATCCCGGCTTACTCTGCCTTTGTCAACGAGCGTAAAAAAGGGGAACTGAAAAGCAGCATGGTACTGGCGCTGGCCACTGTGGCACTCAGCATCACCGTCTGCTGGGGTTTTCTGGGCGACAAATTGCTGACCATGGCCTGTGTTTATGCGTGGGGCGTGGGCGATACCTTTGCGGCCCTTGTGGGCAAACAGTTTGGCCGGCACAAGGTTCGGCTTCCCTTTGCCGATCCCCGCAAAAGCTGGGAAGGCACGGCCGCCATGTTTGTGGCCTCGACTTTTGCAGTATTCACAGTGCTTCTGATTCGGGGTGGGCTGGGTCTTGGCAGCTGCCTGCTGGTTGCGCTGGCGGGTGCGATGGTAACTGCTTATGTAGAGCTTTGCACCAAAGACGGTCTGGACACCATCACC
>JAFULE010000127.1 GCA_017483235.1 Faecalibacterium sp.
ACAAAGGTCCAGTTGGCGCCGTGCCACAAGCCACTGAAGCCAAAGGTGATGATCAGGTTGAGCAGATGCCGATGCTTTGCGCACCGGCTGCCGCCCAGCGGAATGTAGATGTAGTCCGAAAACCAGGTGGACAGGCTGATGTGCCAGCGGCGCCAGAATTCCCGGATGCTGCGGGCAAAGTAAGGGCTGCGGAAGTTTTCCATCAGGTCAAAGCCCAGAATTTTGGCGCTGCCCACCGCAATTTCGGAATAGCCGCAGAAGTCGCAGTAGATCTGCACCGCAAACATGCAGGTGGCAAAAATCAGGGTAAGGCCGGTGCAGCCGCCCAGATCGTTGTACACCGCGTTGACAAAAGGGGCAACATAGTCGGCCACCACCACCTTTTTGAACAGGCCCACTCCGATTTTGGCCAGGCCCTCGGTGGTGCGGGCCGTGCTGAAGCTGTGCTTTACCCGGAACTGGGGCAAAAGATTGCCCGCACGCTCGATGGGGCCGGCCACCAACTGGGGGAAAAAGCTGACATACAGCGCATAGATGCCAAAGTGATGCTCGGCGGCAAGATCGCCCCGGTACACATCCACCACATAGCTTAAGGTCTGGAAGGTGTAAAAGCTGATACCCACCGGCAGCACCAGATCCAGCACCGGCGCGGTAAGGGGCAGCCCCACCAGCCGGCACACGGCAGTGACGCTTTCGGACACAAAGTTGAAATACTTAAAGAAGAACAGCACCGCAAGGCACAGCCCCACGCTGATGACAAGGGCCGCCTTTTTCAAGGCGGGGCGGTCGTTCCATTTTTCCACCAGCAGCGCCGCCGACCAGCTGACCGTGGTGGTAAACAGAATCAGCACCACCAGCTCGGGGTTCCAGCTCATGTAAAAATAATAGCTGAATACCAGCAGCACCGCCCACCGCAGCCGGTGCGGCACTGCAAAATAGGCCAGTATTACCAGCGGCAGAAAGATGGCATAGGCAAGGGAATTGAACAGCATTGCTTACATTCTCCTGACTGGGAAAGGTTTTGGGTTGCCGAACAAACGGGCAAAGCGCTTTTTTGCGGCCTTGCCCGTTTGCTTTTTGTTATATTACCGCATTTTTATACAATTTGCAGTAAAGATTACTCCTCGGCCGGGGTTTCGTCCTCCACCGTTTCTTCGGCGGCTGCCTCTTCAGCTTCCAGCGCGGCCAGCTGCTCGGCGGTCAGCTCTTCGGCGGGGGCCTGCTCGGGCTTGGCGGCCTCGGCGTTGTCGTCGTGCTCGGTGCGGGCCAGCACCATCACCTTGTCGCCGTCGGCCAGGCGCATCACACGCACGCCGCCGCCGTAACGGCTTTGCACCGTGATATCGGGCACATGCACACGGATGATGATGCCTTCCTGACTGATCAGGATAACGTCGTCGTTATCATCCACGATCTTCACGCCGGCCACCGTGTCGCGGTTGACGTCGTAGTTGCGCACACCCTTGCCGCCGCGGGCAGTGATGCGGTAATCCTCGATGTTGGTGCGGCGGCCCTTGCCGCCTTCGGTAACGGTAAGGATGGTACCACCCTCGCGGCAGATGGACACACCCACCACCTCGTCGCCGTCAGCCAGCTTGATGGCACGCACGCCGTGGCCCATACGGCCCATGGCGCGGGCATCGCTTTCGTGGAAGCGGATGGCCTGACCGTTGCGGGTGGCCACGATGAGCATATCGTCGCCGGTGGTCAGGCGGGTCCATGCAAGGCTGTCGCCCTCGTTCAGGGCAATGGCATTCAGGCCGCTCTTGCGGATGTTGGCGTACTGGGCCAGCGGGGTACGCTTGATCAGGCCCTTTTTGGTCACCATGGTCACAAAGCCGTCGGCGCTGGCATCCTGTGCCACCTGCCGCAGCATGTTGGTCACCTTTTCGCCCTGCTGCAGGGGCAGCAGGTTGACGATGTTCATGCCCTTCGAGGTGCGGCTGCCCTCGGCGATCTGGTAGCCCTTCAGCCGGAAGATGCGGCCGTAGTTGGTTACCAGCAGCACAAAGTCGTGGGTGGAGCCGATGAACAGCTCTTCCACAAAGTCCTCTTCTTTGTGGCTCAGGCCGGTGATGCCGCGGCCGCCGCGGCGCTGCACCTGATAGGTGGCCTTGGCGGTGCGCTTGATGTAGCCGGCATGGGTCAGGGTAAAGACGCACTGTTCTTCGGGGATCAGGTCCTCGATGTCCACCTCGCCGGACACCGACTGGATCTCGGTGCGGCGGTCGTCGCCGAACTTGTCCTTCATGGCCAGCAGCTCGGTCTTGACCACTTCCAGCACACGCCAGTCGTTGGCCAGCAGATCCTTCCAGTCGTCGATTTTAGCGTGCAGGGCGTTCAGCTCTTCCTCGATCTTCAGGATCTCGAGGCCGGCCAGACGGCCCAGCTGCAGCTTGACGATGGCATCGGCCTGCGGGTCGCTGAAGCCGAACCGGTCGATGATAGCAGCCTTGGCTTCGGCCATGCCGCCCTTGCAGGCGCGGATGGTGGCGATCAGCTCGTCCACAATGTCGGTGGCGCGCTTCAGGCCTTCCAGAATGTGGGCACGCTCTTCGGCTTTTTTCAGATCGTACTGGGTGCGGCGGCGGATGACCTCGTCCTGGAACTGCACATACTTGCTCAGCATCTGCTTCAGGGTCATCACCTTGGGCACCTTCTGGTCCAGCGCCAGCATGATCACGCCGCAGGTGTCCTGCATCTGGGTGTATTTGTACAGCTGGTTCAGCACCACCTGAGGGTTGGCGTCCTTCTTGATCTCGATGACGATGCGCATGCCCTCGCGGTTGGTTTCATCGTTCAGGTCGCTGATGCCCTCGATCTTCTTGTCCTTGACCAGATCGGCAATGTGCTCGATCAGGCGGGCCTTGTTGACCATATAGGGCAGCTCGGTGACGATGATCTGGAACCGGCCGTTCTTCTTTTCTTCAATTTCGGCGCGGGCACGCACCATGATCTTGCCGCGGCCGGTGGCATAGGCGCTGCGGATGCCGCTGCGGCCCATGATGATACCGGCGGTGGGGAAGTCGGGGCCCTTGACGTATTCCATCAGGCCGGCCAGATCGATATCGGGGTTGTCGATCAGGGCCACACAGGCGTCCACCACCTCGCCCAGGTTGTGGGGCGGGATGTTGGTGGCCATACCGACCGCAATACCCTGGCTGCCGTTGCACAGCAGATTGGGGAAGCGGCTGGGCAGAACGCTGGGTTCCTTTTTGGTTTCGTCAAAGTTAGGGTCCCAGTTGATGGTGTCCTTGTCGATGTCGGTCAGCATCTCGACCGCCATCTTGCTCATGCGGGCTTCGGTGTAACGGTAGGCGGCAGGGGGGTCGCCGTCCACACTACCAAAGTTACCCTGGCCGTCCACCAGCGGGTAGCGCAGGCTGAAGTCCTGCGCCAGACGGACCATGGCGTCGTAAACCGAGGCGTCGCCGTGGGGGTGGTAGCTGCCCAGCACCGCACCGACCGTATCGGCCGATTTGCGGTAGGCATGGCTGGGGTCGTTGCCGCGCTCGTACATGGTGTACAGAATACGGCGGTGCACCGGCTTCAAGCCGTCGCGCACATCTGGCAGAGCGCGGGCCACGATGACCGACATGGAATAGTCGAGGAAGGCCGATTCGATCTCAGCCTTTACATCGCGGATGATCTTTTTGGTACCCGTGCCGGGGATCATAACAAAATTTTCTTCCATGATATCTCCTTGGTTGTGTCGTTCTTTTTCTGAAGAAAAAGAACCAAAAAGACTTTTTGAACGCGATTTCACTGCTGCAAACGGTGCAGCACAGTGTCCGCGGGGTTTATTTTGTGGTGGGCGGAACAAAATTCTTTGTTCCGCGGGGGGGTTATCTCGATTACTGGGCTCGTACTTCTTTCCAAAGCTGCTGCCGGCGGGCAGCAGGGTGTTGGTTTGAGAGAACCATCCGGTGAACTGCCGCCGACAGGCGAGCAGTTGAAAGTTTTTTGCGTCCTTTTTTTCAAAAAAGGACTCTGTTCCCGCGCTGCCGTAAAAAAGTTTTGCGCCGAGCGAAGCGAGTGTGTTGCAAAACTTTAGGCAGCGCAACTTCTTTTCGGGCGTGCGGGCGCCGCGTCGCAGTGAGGGCGTTACGAAAATTTGATTTGCCCGAGCAATGCGCAGGAGCGCAAATCAAATTTTTAGCCCGAACGGAATCGGCGCTGGTTTTTCGGTTCCTTTTTGACACCAAAAAGGAACATTGGCGCCGCTGCGCCAATCAAACCTTACACGTCCAGATTGGCGTACTGGGCGTTGGTTTCGATAAAGCGGCGGCGCGGCTCGACCTGATCGCCCATCAGGATGGTAAAGGCTTCGTCGGCCTTTTCGGCGTCCTCGATGGTGATCTGCACGATCACGCGGTTGTCGGGGTTCATGGTGGTTTCCCACAGCTGGTCGGGGTTCATTTCACCAAGGCCCTTGTACCGGTTGATCTTGGCGCCGGGCATTTCGGCGCTGAGCTGCGCCATTTCCTTGTCGTTGTAGGCGTATTTGACGGTGTTGCCCTTCTGCAGCTTGAACAGCGGCGGCTGGGCAATATACACATGGCCCTGCTCGATCAGCGGGCGCATATACCGGAAGAAGAAGGTCAGCATCAGGGTGCAGATG
>JAFULE010000013.1 GCA_017483235.1 Faecalibacterium sp.
AAACGTCTATCTGGACATTCTGGAGCAGGCGCAGCGGTATGTGTATATCTTCACCCCCTGTCTGATCATCGACAACGAGATGACCACCGCCCTTTGCCTTGCGGCCAAGCGGGGGGTGGATGTGCGCATCGTCACCCCCGGCATTCCGGATAAACCGGCGGTGTTCCGACTGACCCGGTCTTACTATCCGCCGCTGCTGCGGGCCGGTGTGCGTATCTACGAGTACAGCCCCGGCTTCATCCACGCCAAAAGCTTTATCAGCGACGATCAGGTGGCGGTGGTGGGCAGCATCAATCTGGACTACCGCAGCCTGTACCTGCACTTTGAATCCGGTGTGCTGCTGATGCAGTGCAGCATGCTGCAAAAGCTTAAGCAGGACTGCATCGATACCTTTGCGGTCAGCCGCCGGGTCACGCTGTCCGACTGCCGTACCGGCTTTTTTGGCCGGCTGTTCGATGACCTGTTGCGGGTGCTCAGCCCATTGCTGTAACATAAAAAATGCCCCGGTGTCTGAGCGGCACCGGGGCATTTTTTATGGCAGAGGCTTGACAAACTGCAGAATGATGTTTAAAATTTAAACTGTTCAAAAATGAACTAATGGAGGGCGCGCTGTTTTGCTGTCGCAGATGAAACGTGAATTGTTTAATGCGTCCCACACCCGTGTGGTGATGCGCCTGTTCGAGAAGCTGACCGGTGAGGCCTGTGCAGGGTACGGCTTTACCCGGGCTGAAATTGACGTGCTGGCTTTTTTAAGCAACAATCCCGGACTGGATACGGCCAGTGATATTGCAGAGTACCGCCAGATGTCCAAGGCGGGGGTGTCGCAGGCGGTGGAATTGCTGATTCAAAAAGGAATGCTAAGCCGTCGGCAGGATACAAAAGATCGTCGTCAGATTCATCTGCAGCTTACCGCTGCGGCGCAGGCACCGGTGGCTGCCTTGGCACAAGCGCGCGCCCGGCTGCAGGCTGTGATGTTTGACGGCTTTACCGAGGAAGAGGTGCGGCTGTATCTTAAACTGGCGACACGCACCCACGAAAACGCAAAAAAAGCATTGGAAAGGATTTGATACGATGGCAGAGAATAAAGATTTTCTGGGTACGGAACCGGTGGGCAAACTGATGCTGAAGCTGTCGGTTCCGGCCATTGCCGCCCAGCTGATCAACATGCTGTACAATATTGTTGACCGCATTTATATTGGCCACATGGGGGCCGACGGCGCCCTGGCTTTGACCGGCGTAGGTGTTACCACCCCCATCATCATCGTGGTGTCGGCCTTTGCAGCGCTTGTGGCCAGCGGTGCTTCGCCCCGGGCCTCGATCGAAATGGGCCGCGGCGATCATAAAGCAGCCGAACGTATTCTGGGGGCAGGCTTTGCGTTGCTGCTGGTCATTTCGGCGGTACTTACCGCAATGCTTCTGGTGTTTGGCCGGCCTCTGCTGCTGCTGTTCGGTGCCAGCGAAAACACCATTGTGTATGCGTATGATTATCTTGGTATCTATGCGCTTGGCACTGTGTTTGTGCAGCTGACCCTTGGCATGAATGCCTTTATTACTGCACAGGGTGATTCCAAAACCAGCATGCTTACGGTGCTGATCGGTGCGGTGTGCAACATTCTGCTGGACCCTGTCTTTATCTTTGTGCTGGGCATGGGGGTGAAAGGTGCGGCTCTTGCC
The DNA here is from genome assembly GCA_017483235.1 of Faecalibacterium sp. GTDB lineage: Bacteria > Bacillota > Clostridia > Oscillospirales > Ruminococcaceae > Faecalibacterium. Next base: position 1,675 of record JAFULE010000013.1, read on the forward strand.
ACCATTCTTTCGCAGGGGATCAGCTGCGTTTGGGTGCTGAAATATCTAACCGGCAAAAAAAGCCGTCTGCAGCTGCACCGTGAGAATATAAAGCTGGATAAAAAGATTCTGGGGCCTGTCATTGCGCTGGGTGTTTCGCCTTTTATCATGCAGGCCAGCGAAAGCATCATTTCGGTCTGCTTCAATTCTTCGCTGCTGAAATATGGTGGTGACCTGGCTGTTGGTGCGATGACCATCTGCACCACAGTGATGCAGTTCGCAATGATGCCCATGCAGGGGTTTGCCCAAGGCGCACAGCCCATTTCCAGTTACAACTTTGGTGCCCGCAATGCTGCCCGTGTCAGCAAAACCTTCCGGCTGCTGCTGACCTGCTGCTTGAGTTATTCCGTGCTGCTGTGGGGGTGTGTACAACTGTTCCCGCAGGTGTTTGCAGGGCTGTTTGCTACCGACGCTGCCTTGTTGGAATTTGCTTCTGCGGCGCTGCGGGTGTATACCGGCGCCATGTTCATCATGGGAATTCAGATCTCCTGTCAGATGACCTTTATTTCACTGGGCAATGCGGTGTCGTCGGTGATCGTGGCGGTTTTCCGCAAGTTCGTCATCCTGATCCCGCTCATCTATCTCCTTCCTGTATTTTTGGCCGATAAAACCTTTGCGGTCTATCTGGCCGAACCGGTGGCAGATGCCTGTGCCTGTATGTTTACTGTGTTCCTGTTCAGCCGTGAGTTCAAAAAGGCAATGAAACGCCTTGGTGAGCCTGCTGCCCCAGCTATGATCGATTAAGAGCCGTTTGTTCGGCTTGCCGCTGTGCCTGCTTTTGTGCGGGCACGGCTTTTTTTGTTTGGTTTGGGCCATACTATCCCAAACGCCGGGTGTGAATACTCCGGTCATCTTTGCAGAAAAAGGAGTTTTGTGTATGAAACGCAATCAACAGGCTGCACTGGCTGCCGGTGTGCTGGCGGCAGCGCTGGGCTTTGGCGGCTGCGGCTGGATGTCGCCCGCTTCATCGGCACCCCAGCCTACCCCCATTCCAACGGCCTCCAGCGCACAAACCAGCCGCTTGGGCCTTGGTGTGGTGGCCGAGGCAACAGGGCTGGCCGGCACCGCCACCGCCAGCAACACCGCGGCAGCCGTGTTGCTGGACGAAACCGGCCATATCCTCAGCATCGCGGTGGATATGGTGCACAACAAACAAAGCGTCGATTTCGACGGTGCCCCCGAGTACTATACTCCACCGCTGACCGCCCGCGAACAGGGGGACAGCTATGGCCTGAAAAATGCCAGCACGCTGGGGTTGGAATGGTACCAGCAGGCCGATAATTTCCAGCGGTATGCTGCAGGCATGACGGTGCAGCAGCTGGAGGCGCTGCCCCTTGGGGCGGATGGCAAAACCACTGATGTGGATCTGCTGGCCGGCTGCACCATTGCGGTGGATGACATGGTGAATGCCGCCATCAAGGCCTGCTACAATGCCCAGCAGGCTTCGCCCACGGCCGGGCAGACCGCTGTGCTTGGCATGGTGTCGGTCAGCAGCCAGAGCCGCCCTGCCACCGACGATGCCGATGGGCTGCTGCAGCTGCAAACCAGCATTGCGGCGGCTGCGCTGGATGACAATGGGCAGGTGAGCGCTGCGATCTGCGACGAGGTGCAGACCAGCTTTGGGGTGGACGACGACGGCGAAGTGTCTGCCCCTCACAGGGTGTTTACCAAACTGGAACAGGGCGAAGAATACGGCATGAAGCAGGCAAGCGCCATCGGCAAAGAATGGTATCAGCAAAGCGAAGCGTTCAGCGGATGGCTTGTGGGCAGAACAGCGGCCGGGTTGACCGGCATTTCAGAGCAGGACGCCCGGGCCGACCTTGCCGCCGGCTGTACCATCAACATGACCAATCTGCTGGCGGCGGCCATCAAGGCGGTACAACAAAAATAATTTTCATTTTGTCTAAATTCGGGCTTGCTTTTTGGTAAAATTGTGATAGAATATTAGGGCAATCGTTTCCAAGGCCGCTCGAGGGGGTAGCCGATATTGAAGGTTGTGATGGGCGCATACACCAAGCTATGGCCCCTTTTAGTCAGAACCAGAAATGAGGTGAAAAAGAATGAAGCAGGGTATCCATCCCAAGTACGTTGACTGTACCATCACCTGTGCGTGCGGCACCGTCATTAAGACCCGTTCTACCAAGCCCGAGATCCACGTCGAAGTTTGCTCCAAGTGCCATCCTTTCTACACTGGCAAGCAGAAGCTGGTGGACACCGGCGGACGTGTCGATCGTTTCAACCGCCGTTTCGGCCGCAAGTAATTTTTATTTGCAGTTACAGCGCTGCCCCGTTTGGGGCGGCGCTTTTTTGTTTTGATTCGTACCGTTTGCAGGTTGCGGCTTTTGTGCTATACTGTAAAATAAGGATGAGTATCGGCCGGGGCTGCCGGCCGGGAACAGGGGACAGACGTGGAAGATTACCGTACCGTCAGCGGCGTTTCAACCGCCGAATACGAAGAAAAGAAAAGCCGTTTTATTGCAAAGCTGGCCTTTGTGGACAGTGAGGAAAAAGCCCTGCAATTTCTGGAAAGCGTGCGTGCCGCCAACCGCACTGCCCGGCATAATGTGTATGCCTACCGCCTGCGCGAGGGCAGCCGCGAGCGATATTCCGACGATGGCGAGCCTGCCAAAACCGCCGGTACCCCGGTGCTGGAGGTGCTGCAGCACAGCGGGCTGGTGGATGTGATCTGTGTGGTCACCCGGTATTTCGGCGGCACCTTGTTGGGCACCGGCGGGCTGGTGCGTGCCTACACCACCGCCGCCGCCGATGCGCTGAAAGCGGCCGATGTGGTAACGGTGCGCAGTGTGGTGCGCTGCACCGTCACGGTGGACTATTCTTTGTACGAGCGGGCCAGCCTGCTGATCGACGCAGCCGGGGCAAAACAAACCCCGCCCCAGTTTACCGATAAAGTCACGCTGGAATGGACCATGCCCGAGGGCACTCAGCCGCCTTTGATCACCCAGCTGACCGAGCTGACCCGGGGCGGTGCCGAAATTGTGGTGTCCGAGCCGTTTTATGCCCCGTTCTGACCCTTTTTGTCAAAAACTATTTTCGGCAGTTCGCCCCAAACCGTCCCCCTTTGACAAGGGGGCTGCAGTATACTATGGAAAGCGAGGTTTTGCTGTATGACCGTGCGTCAGCGCACCGAGGAGATCGAGCGGCTTACCCTGTCGCCCTATGCCACCCTCAGCGAAAACAGCCGGGGCCGTGTGCGCCCCGAAGCGCCGGACGAATTGCGCCCGGCCTTTCAGCGTGACCGCGACCGGGTCATCCACTGCAAGGCGTTCCGCCGGTTAAAGCAGAAAACACAGGTGTTCCTGTCGCCCGAGGGCGATCTGTACCGCACCCGCCTGACCCATACGCTGGAGGTATCGCAGATTGCCCGTACCATTGCCCGGGCGCTGCGGCTGAACGAAGACCTGACCGAAGCCATTGCCCTTGCCCACGATCTGGGCCACACTCCCTTTGGCCATGCGGGTGAGCGGGCGCTGAACAAATTGTCGCCCGGCGGCTTTACCCACTACCGCCAAAGTTTGCGTGTGGTGGATTATCTGGAAAAGAATGGCGAGGGCCTGAACCTCAGCTGGGAGGTGCGCAACGGCATCATCACCCACACCAAGGGCCACTGGGCTGCCACCGCCGAGGGCAAAATTGTGCGGCTGGCCGATCAGATCGCCTTTGTCAACCATGATATCGAGGATGCCATCCGGGCGGGTGTGCTGCGCGAGGATGCGCTGCCCAAAGAGCCGGTGCGGGTGCTGGGCGACACCAAAAGCCGCCGCATCACTGCCATGATCCAAAGCATTGTCAACAACGGCGGCGAGGGGCAGATCGGCTTTGATGCCGAGATCGGCGAAGCCTTTGCCGAGCTGCGCAGCTTTATGTACAGCACTGTGTATGTGGACAAGACCGCCAAAGCCGAAGAGCAGAAGGTGGAAAAGCTGGTGGCCGAACTGTACGAGCGGCTGCTGGCCCACCCCGACCTGATGCCAAACTTCTATCTGCAGATCGCCTACCGCGAAGGGGCCGACCGGGCCGTTACCGACTATATCAGCGGCATGAGCGACGAGTTTGCCACCCGGGTGTTTGAAGAATATTTTGTGCCGCGCAAGTGGCACGTGCTGTAAAAGGACGTTAAAGCTATGATCCCACACGAATATATCGAAGAGGTGGTTCGCCGCAACGACATTGCGGATGTGATCGGCAGCTATGTGCAGCTCAAGCGCAAGGGCCGGCTGCACAGCGGGCTGTGTCCCTTCCACAGCGAAAAGACCCCTTCCTTCTATGTTTACCCCGAAACCCAAAGCTATTACTGCTTTGGCTGCGGTTCGGGCGGCGATGTGATCACCTTTATCAAAAATATCAATAATATCGACTATGTGGAGGCGGTCAAGCTGTTGGCGGGCCGCGCCGGCATGCCCGAGCCTGCCGAGGACGATAAGGTGGGGCGGATGCGCAGCCGGGTGCTGGCCATCAACAAGGATGCTGCCCGCTGGTTTTACGCCTGCCTCAACTCCAGTACCGAAGAGGCCAAGCAGGCCCGCGCCTACTGGCGCCGCCGCGGGCTGGACGACAAAACCATCACCCGGTTCGGGCTGGGCTATGCCCCCAACGATTTCCGTGCCACCTATCTGCACCTGAAGGATAAGGGCTATACCGACGCCGAGCTGCTGGAAAGCGGCTTGGTCAAGCGCAGCGAAAAGGGGAATCTGTACAATATCTTCCGCGGCCGCGTTATGACCCCCATCTTTGATCTGCGGGGCAACATCATCGCCTTTGGCGGCCGCGTATTGGACGACTCCAAGCCCAAATACATCAACAGCCCCGAAACACTGGTGTATAAAAAATCCAAAACGGTGTTTGCACTGCAGGTGGCTAAAAAAAGCCCCAACCGCCGCTATGTGCTGTGCGAAGGTTATATGGACGTGATCAGCATGCATCAGGCCGGCATCGACACCGCGGTGTGTGCCTGCGGCACCGCCCTGAGTGCCGATCAGGTGCGGCTGCTGAGTGAATATGCCGACGAGGTTGTTCTCTGTTACGACTCGGACGAAGCCGGCCAGAAGGCCACCGCCCGCTCGCTGGAGCTGTTCCGCAACAGCCCGGTCAAGGTGGGGGTGCTGCAGATCCCCGGCGCCAAGGATCCGGACGAGTACATCAAAAAATACGGTGCCGAGCGGTTCCGCGCTTTGCTGGACGGTACCGGCAATGCACTGGAATTCCGCATCGGACAGGTGCGCAAGAAATACGATCTGGCACAGGATAAAGACCGGCTGGACTATGTCAAAGAGGTGCTGCGGCTGTTGGCCGACCGCAACAGCCCCACCGAGCGTGAGGTGTACGCCGGCCGCCTTGCCGAAGAAACCAACATTTCCAAAACCGCCATCATGACCCAGCTTTCCGACGAGGTCAAGCGGGCAGGCTACCGCCGGCGGACCGAAAACCAGAAAAAATTACTACACTCCGGTGTGGCCGATACCATTAAGGTGCCCTATCAGGCCGGCGGCCAGAAGGCGCTGGGGGTAGCCTATGCCGAGCAGATGCTGGCCGTGGCCATGCTGCGTGAGCCCGGGTTCATTCCTGGTGTGATGCAGCGGCTGGACCCCGCCGTGCTGGTGATGCCGGATATGAAGCAGGCGGTGGAAGCCATCTTCCGCTGCAGCCGTGAGGGCATTGCGGTCAGCCTTGCCAATCTGGGGGCCATGCTGCCCGAACAGACCATGATCGAGTTGAGCCGGCTTGTGGCCCAAAGCAGCGATGTGGTGCCCACCCAAAAGGATGTGGAGATGTACCTTGAACGCATCGCACAAAGTACGCCCAAAAGCGGATCGGCCAACAAGATGACAGATCAGGAGCTGGCAGAGTATTTCCAGACGCTGAAAAACCGAAAGCAGGGCAACCCCACCGGCCGGTAACGCCCGGTAACCGACTGCCCTCACTGCGGAGGATGAAAAATGGAGCAACAGAACAAGATGGATCTTACCCCCGCGCTGCAGCAGCTGCGCGCTGCGGCAAAAGGCAGCGGCACGGTCACTGCCGAACAGCTGAGTCAGGCGCTGGAAAGCTGCGGCGGTGAGGCGGCCGAACTGAATGCCCTGTATACTGCGCTGGAGCAGGAGGGCATTGCAGTTGTGGAAGAAAACCCGGAACTGACCGATGAAGAGATCGGCAAGTTGACCGGTGCCCTTTCGGCCGACGGGGTAGCACTGGATGACCCGGTCAAGCTGTATCTCAAAGAAATCGGCCGGGTACCGCTGCTTTCTGCTGCCGAAGAAGCGGAGCTTGCCGCCCGTGCCCGTGCCGGTGACGAGGAAGCCCGCCGCCGCCTGACCGAATCAAACCTGCGGCTGGTGGTGTCCATTGCCAAGCGCTACGCCGGCCGCGGGCTGCATTTCCTTGACCT
>JAFULE010000128.1 GCA_017483235.1 Faecalibacterium sp.
CACAATGGTGCCCGCCGCCGCAGCGGCGAGCCCTATATCTGCCACCCGCTGGCGGTCGGCCGATTGCTGGTGGACCTTGGCATGGACACCGAAAGTATTGTAGCGGCCCTTCTGCACGACGTGGTGGAGGATACCCCCATCACCATCGACGAGGTGAAAAGCCAGTTCGGTGCTGATGTGGCCCTGCTGGTGGATGGCGTTACCAAACTGACCAAGATCCAGTTTTCCAGCATTGAAGAGCAGCAGGCCGAAAACCTGCGCAAAATGCTGCTGGCCATGAGCCAGGACGTGCGTGTGATGATCATCAAGCTGTGCGACCGGCTGCACAATATGCGCACCGGTGATGCCTGGCCCGAACAGAAGCGCCGCGATAAGGCCCTGGAAACCATGGAGGTATATGCCCCCATTGCCAATCGTCTGGGCATTTTAAACATCAAGGAAGAACTGGAAGACCGCAGCCTGCATTATCTTGACCCCATCGGCTACGATGAGATCCGTCAGCTGCTCAGCGAGCATGCGGGCGAGGCGTTTCTGGCCGGCATTTCCAGCCTGATTGCTGCCCGTCTGGACGAAAGCGGCATGACCAATGCGGCCATGAAGCGCCGTGTCAAGAGCGTATACGGCATCTATCGCAAGATGTTTATGCAGAACCGCGCCTTTGACGAGATCTATGATGTATACGCGGTGCGCATCATTCTGGATTCGGTGGCCGAGTGCTACAATGCGCTGGGCCTGATCCACGATATGTATCATCCCATCCCCAACCGCTTCAAGGATTATATCTCTACCCCCAAGCCCAATGGTTACCGCAGTCTGCACACCACCGTGATCGGGCACGAGGGCATTCCGTTCGAGGTATAGATCCGTACCCGCGAAATGGACGAGATGGCCGAATACGGTGTTGCCGCACACTGGAAGTATAAAGAGGGCCTGTCCGGCAGCCGCGACAAGCTGGACGAACGTCTGGCCTGGGTGCGCCAGCTGCTGGAAAACCAGCAGATGTCGGACGATACCGGCAACCTGCTGCGCGATTTGAAGAGCGACCTTCTGCCCGAAGAGGTGTTTGCGTTCACCCCGCGCGGCGACGTGATTAACCTGCCGGCCGGCGCCACCTGCATCGACTTTGCCTATGCCATCCACTCGGCGGTCGGCCACCGCATGATCGGCTGCAAGGTCAACAACCGTATGGTGCCCATCGATCATCAGGTGGTTACCGGCGAGATCATCGAGGTTATCACCGGCCCGGCCGACAAGGGCCCCAACCGCGACTGGTTGACGATTGTAAAAACCAGCGAGGCAAAAAGCAAGATCCGCAGCTGGTTTAAAAAGATGCGCAAGGAAGAGAACATCGTCACCGGCCGCGATGCCCTTGCCAAAGAGCTGCGCCGCGAGATGATCACCCTGACCGACGAGCAGTGGGATACCATTATGACCGACATTGCCCGTCGTCTGCGTCAGAATACAGCCGACGATATGTATGCGGCCATCGGCTACGGCGGCCTGACCCTGGCCCATTGCATGCCCAAGATCAAAGAGGCATACAACAAACTGCGCACCCCCGAGGATAATTCCGCCATCAAGCTGGCCAATGTCAATGTCAAGCAGCCCCACGCCACCGACGGCGTTATTGTGGAAGGCTTTGACAATACCCCCATCAAATTTTCCAAGTGCTGCACCCCGCTGCCGGGCGACCCCATTATCGGCTTTGTCACCCGCGGATTTGGCGTGTCGATCCACAAGCGAAACTGCGTCAATGTGCATGCCAGCATGAAGGACCTCACCAATGCCCCGCGCTGGGTGAATGCCTCCTGGGCCGAAACCGTAAAGGAAAGCTACAAGGCGACCCTGATCATCGACGCGCTGGACCGCGACGGTCTGGTGGGCGATGTGGCGGTAGCCCTCAGCGATATGCGTGTGCCCATTTACGCCATCAACGCCCGTTCGGCCGACCGCGGCTGTGCGGTGATGAACCTGACCATTGGCATCAACAATACCGATCATCTGAACAATGTGGTGTCGCGGCTTTCCAAGATCCGCGATGTTCTCAAAGTAACAAGGAGCTAATTCTATGCGTGCAGTCATTCAGCGTGTCAGCCACGCCAATGTGGTGGTCAACGGCGGGGCCCCGCGCGCCATCGAACAGGGTCTGGTGATTCTGTTGGGCGTGCGTGACACCGACACTCTGGCCATTGTGCCCAAACTGGCCGAAAAATGTGCGGGCCTGCGCATTTTCACCGACAGTGAAGGCAAACTGAACCTCAGCGCCAAAGAACTGGGGTATTCGGCTTTGGTGGTGTCCAATTTTACCCTGTATGGCAACACCAAAAAGGGGATGCGCCCCAGCTTTATTGCTGCGGCAAAGCCGCCTCTTTCGGTGGAGGCCTACGATCTGTTTGTGGCCGAGATGCAAAAGCACCTGACCAATGTGCAGCACGGTGAATTTGGTGCCGATATGCAGATCACCCTGTGCAACGACGGCCCGGTGACCATTGTGATCGACACCGACGACTGGAAACGCGAGTGAATCACAGGAGAAAATCAATGAAGGTATATCACTTTACAGGTCCGGAACCGCTGTTTACCAACAGTTTTTTGCTGGTAAGCGACAAAAATAATGCGGTTATTATCGATCCGGCCTGCTCTGCGGCAGAATATAAGGCTGCTTTGCAGAAAACCGGCGCTTCGCTGAAACTGATGCTTTGCACCCACGGCCACATGGATCACATGGGGGCGGCGGAACAGCTGCGGGCCGAATACGGCGCACAGCTGCGCTGCGGTGTGCAGGATGTGCAGGGCAACAGCCTGTTTCCGCTGACACAGGTGGACGGCGGCTATGCCGACGAAGAGGTGATCACACTGGATGAGCTTTCGTTCCGTGTCATCGCAACCCCCGGCCATTCACAGGGCAGTGTCTGCATTCTGTGCGGCGATCATTTCTTTACCGGTGACACGATGTTCTATGGTGATACCGGCCGCACCGATCTGCCCGGTGGTGACCCGGACGAGATGGTGCGCACCGCCCGCAAACTGCGCAGTCTGAAGCTGCCGGCTGACACTAAGGTACTGCCCGGTCATGATATCTTCAGTACCTATGGCCGCGAAATGGCTGAAAACTGGTGCATCAACCAGATGTGCCCCGCGGAGGAAGTATGAAAATCTATCTGTACGGGCTGGCTTCCGGCTACGACGCCGAGCATCTGATCCGCCTGTTTTTTCCGCTGGCCCCGGTTACAGCCGAGCCGCCTGCCCCCGACGAGGATGCGGTACTGGCCGGCTTGGAAGGGGACACCCTGACCGTGACCCTGCGCCGGAACGGCGAGCAGGCAACCGAAACGGCTGTATACAGCCCGGATGAAGCCGTAAAACCCGATCGGGCACTGGCCGATCTTGCGTATGGTCTTTTGCGCCGACATACCGGCATCCGTCCGCCCTGGGGCAAGTTGACCGGCGTGCGCCCGGTGCGGCTGATTAACGATGCCCGCGCTGCCGGCCGCAGCGAAGAGGAGATCAAGCAGGAATTTTTGCACTGGGCCGATTGCACGCCTGAAAAATTTGCGCAGGCACGTCTGATTGCAGATGTGCAGGCGCCAATCATCCGGCAGGGGAGTGGCTGTAAGGATTATAGCCTTTACATCGGAATCCCCTTCTGTCCCTCCCGCTGCAGCTACTGCAGCTTTGTCAGCTGCAATCTTGACCGGGACAAAAAGCTGGTGCAGCCCTATGTGGATAAGCTGTGCGAAGAAATTGCCGAGTTCCGCCGTCAGGCGCAGCAAAGCGGTCTGCGGCTACACACCATTTATATCGGCGGCGGTACCCCCACCAGTCTTTCGGCAGATCAGCTGCGCCAGCTGATGGGCTGTGTGCGGCAGAATTTTCCGCTGGAAACAGTGCGGGAATACACCGTCGAAGCCGGCCGGCCCGACTGTACCGATGCCGAAAAGCTGGCTGTTATCAAGGAATACGGTGCTACCCGAATCTCCATCAATCCCCAGACCTTCTCGGATGAGGTGCTGCGCCGCATTGGCCGCCGCCATTCCGCACAGGATATTCTGGATTGCTATGCACAGGCTCGTGCGGCAGGTCACACCGATATCAATATGGATCTGATCGCCGGCCTGCCCGGCGACACGGTGGAAGGCTTTGAGCAAAGCCTGCGTCAGGCCATTGCACTGGATCCGGAAAACATTACAGTGCATACCCTTACCCTCAAGCGTGCGTCCCGCATTATCATCGAGGGCCAGCAGGATGAATACGCTGATGTAGCGGCCATGCTGCAGATCAGCACTCGTTTGCTGCAGCAGGCAGGCTATCAGCCTTACTATCTCTACCGGCAGAAAAACACCCTGCAGAACCTTGAAAACGTGGGCTGGTGCAAGCCCGGCCACGAGGGCTATTATAATATCTATATTATGGAAGAGGTGCACAGTATCCTGTCCGCCGGTGCGGGCGGCAGCACCAAGCTGGTGCACCGCGACAGCGAAACCATTCAGCGTGTATTCAATTTCAAATACCCCACCGAATATATTTCCCGCTTCGACGAAGTGCTGGAGCGTAAAAAAGGAGTGACCGAGTTCTATGAGCACTGTTGTGGTACCCAAACGTCTGGTTGAAATCAGTCTGGTCAATGTGGCCAATCAAGTTCCGCAGCTGTTCTGCGAAGACGGCGAGCGTGAATATCACGAGCGTCTGCAGCGGGCCGCAAAACGGATCATCCGTTCCGGTGCGCATATCATCATGCTCACCGGCCCTTCCGCCAGCGGCAAAACCACCACCTCCCACAAGCTGGCGGCCGAACTGCGCGCACAGGGTGTGCCGGCCAAGGTGATCTCGCTGGATAACTTCTTACTTGTTTCGGAACACTATCCCGTCCTGCCTGATGGCACCAAGGACTACGAAAGCCCTGCCACGCTGGATATGCCGCTGATCAACCAGTGCCTGAACGAGTTGTACACCACCGGCCGGAGCGATCTGCCTGTGTACGATTTTGCCAACGAGCGCCGCGCCGATTACACCGAGCATATGGAGCTGGAGGGCGGCGTCTGCATCGTGGAAGGCATCCATGCCCTGAATCCCGAGCTGACCCGCATCCTGCCCAAGGGCGAGGTGTACCGCATCTATGCCGGCCTGCGCGAAGAATATTCTTCGGACGGTGTGCGTGCCATCAACACCCGCGACATCCGCCTGTGCCGCCGCCTTCTGCGCGACGCGGTCAATCGCGGCCACGGCCCCGAGCAAACGCTGGAAATGTGGCATAAAGTGCTGGACGGCGATGACAAATACATCCGCCCGTACAAGGATGACGCCGATCTGATTCTGGACACCTCCCATACCTACGAGCTGGGCATCATTGCCGGGCTTGTGGCAGATGCCGAAAAGCTGGTGGATCCCGGCTATCATAAGGCAAAGCTGTGGTACGATACCATCCGCCGCTTTGATGAGGTAACCAAGCTGCCCAAGTCGCTGATCCCCGCCGACAGTATGCTGTGCGAATTTTACGGCAAGCCGTAAATGCGAAAAATCTGTTGCAATTGCGGTACAGTTTTGTAAAATTAGCCGCAAAACATTGCACCTGTTTTTTTGCTTTGCTATAATAAAGTCAACATAGATTGCATGCCCCCGGTGGGCGCGAAGGGAAGAAGGAGGAGACATTGAGTATGGATTTCAATAAACTGAAAGAACTGGGCAAGGGCTATGTGGAAAAAGGCAAGGCTGCAGCGCTGAATCTGACCGAGCGCGGCGTTACCGAGGCCAAAATTCTGAACAATCAGGCACGCCTTGCAAAGGCACAGCGCCAGCTGGGTGCGCTGGTCTACAGTCTGGCCAAGGGCGGCGAAGAAAACCAGCCTCTGGTCGACAAATACGTAGATGCCATCAGCGCGATCGAACAGGAGATCGATCAGCTGAAAGCCACCCTTACTCCTGCCGAGGCTGCCAAGGTCGAGGAAGAGTCGGCCCCTGCTGTAAAAGGCTGCCCCCAGTGCGGTGCACAGGTGGACGACGATGCGTTGTTTTGCAACAAGTGCGGTGCGCAGCTCTGATCTGCTGATCGTCGCCGGCGCAGGTGTGTGCGGAAAATGGGCCGTTGCCGGTTTTGTTTCGCCCAGCTGTGATGCAAAGGAATGAACGAAAGGCCCGTGCCCGGCGTAAATTTCACACCGGCGCGGGCTTTTGTTTCGTAAAGTATTGCAAACGGGCGCATTCTGCGGTAAAATGTACCGTACCGCCGTCAGATTGCACAGGCAGGAGGAACCATTTGCATGATCCAATGGCAGGAAAAAGATCACTACAATTTCGATGACCTGCACACGATCTGCCGGATCCTGCGTCATCCGCAGCACGGCTGCCCCTGGGACAAGGTGCAGACCCACCAGTCCATCCGCAAAAACTTTCTGGAAGAAACCTGCGAGGCAATGGAAGCCATCGACGCGCAGGACCCTGTTATGCTGCGGGAAGAGCTGGGCGACGTGCTGATGCAGGTGGCACTGCATGTGTGTATGGAAGAAGAAGCGGGCAATTTCACCCTTTCGGATGTATGCCGCGAAGTGTGCGAAAAGCTGGTGTTCCGTCATCCGCATATCTTTTCTTCCTCGACAGCGGAAAATGCCGGTTTAAGCAGCTGGGAAGAACTCAAAAATAAGGAAAAAGGGCGCACCACCCTTGCCGACGAGGTGAACACGGTGCCGGCCACTTTGCCGGCGCTGATGCGTGCCCAAAAGCTGCAAAAGCGGGCGGCACCCTATCAGCCGCAGCTGGGCGATGCCGCCGCAGCCGAGCTGGCACTGGATGCGGCCTATGCGGCATTGAAGGACAAGCTGCATCAGCCGCAGCCGCCCAAACAGCCCGGCGCACCCGAAACCGCTCCTGCCGCCGAGGTGCAGGCCGGACAGTTTTTACTGGCAGCCTGCAATCTGCTTCGGCTCTCCGGTGTGGATGCCGAGCAGGCTCTTTCGCTGGCGGCACGGCAGTATGCGCAGCAGCTGACCAATGGACAGGCAGCAGATCGTCAGGATCTGTAACTGATATATGAATTGATTCGTGGAGGTTTATACAATGACTAAAGTTGATCTGATCGCCAAAGTGGCCCTGAATGCCGATATGACCAAGAAGGACGCCGAAAAGGCTGTCAATGCTGTGTTTGCCGCTATGGCCGAAGCTTTGAAGGAAGGCGAGAAGGTCGCTGTGTCCGGCTTTGGCTCTTTCGAGGTGCACGAGCGCGCTTCTCATCCCGGCATCAATCCCCGCACCAAAGAGCCCATCACCATTCCTGCTTCCCGCAATGTTGCGTTCAAGGCCGGCAAAAGCCTGAAGGACGCGCTGTAATCTGATGTGTCAAGGCCCGCTGCCGGCAGCTCGGCGGCGGGCTTTTTCCTGTAAACAAGAAAGGAATTCCCATGCGTATCGATAAATATCTGAAAGTGTCCCGCCTGATCAAGCGCCGCACCGTTGCCAACGAAGTAGCCGACGCCGGCCGCATTTTTGTCAACGGTAAGGTGGTCAAGGCCAGCTATAACGTACAGATCGGTGACGAGATCGAGATCACCTTTGGCAACCGCCCGGTCAAGGTTCGTGTGCTGAACAGCGACGAACCCCGCACCAAGGACATTGCCCGCGAGATGTACGAGATTATCAGCGAATAACCGCCCTTGGCAGTGCATACAATGTGGCAAAACCCAACGAAAGGGGCCTGCCTATGCCAACCACGCGCGAAGCTGCTCAGCCTTCGGCCGGTCTGCCGCATCATCTCATTCTGGAAGACCGGGAAAAACTGACCATTACCGGCGTGACCCGGGTGCTGAGTTGTGACGAAGCCACTGCCTGTATGGATACCTCCAAAGGGCGGCTTACCCTGATCGGCCGGCAGCTTTCGGTGTGCGAGCTCAGTCTGGAAAAGGGCGAAGTGCGGCTGAGCGGCAGGGTGGATCAGCTGGAATATGCCGAAACACGGGAAAGCGCAGGCGGCTTTTTCCGCCGTCTGGTGCGGTAATGCCGCCGCAGGTGTCGCCCGGCCTTGCAGCAGGGGATATTCTGTGTGGGTTGGGGCTGGGCTTTCTGGTGGGGCTTTTGCGCTGCGGCCTGCCGGTACGGCGGGGCGCGGTTTGCTTTTTGGCCGACTTTTTTGCGGTAGGGTTTGGGCTGCTGCTGGCGCAAAGCTATGCGGTGCGGTATGCGGCGGCGGGCGAGCTGCGCTGGTATCTGCCGGCAGCGGTGCTGCTGGGCGCAGTTTCGGTACAGGTCACGCTGGGACCGGTGGCAGAGCTTGCTTTTTTACCGGCAAAAAAGCTTTGGCGTACCGTTTTTTTATTCCTGCGCCGCCGCCACAGGGCGCACAAAGACAAGCAACGCAAAAAAGCAATGGAAAATCGCAAAAAACAGTTGCAAAACCAGCAAAAGGTGTTGTATAATTCCAATGTGTGAAAGTCTGTCTGTGGCTTAACACAGAAAGGAGATTGCGCCTATGGCTCGTCAAATCGTGCAGAACAAACCCAAGCGCGGCGTTCCGGCCTTGCTGCTTCGGTGCGTGTTTCTGCTGGTGATCATCAGCATGCTTACGGCATATATCTCCAATCAGGTCACCATTTCCTCCAAGCGTCAGCAGCTGGAAGCTGTGCAGGCTCAGCTGACCGCGCAGCAGCAGGCCAATGAAGAGCTGGCCCGTGTGCTGGAAGGTGACGAAGACGAGATCAACGAGCGCATTGCCCGCGACACTTACGGGTATGCGGCTCCCAACGAGCGTGTGTTTGTTGACATTTCCGGTAAATAAGGGGCAGGGCAGCCATTGCGGTATCGGCAGCCCGGCCACCAATATAGAATGAGGAGTATCAGGTTTTGGCAATCGAGGTAGGAAACGTATTTGAAGGAAAAGTAACCGGTGTAAAGCCCTTTGGTGCTTTTGTGGCGCTGCCCGAAGGCAAAAGCGGCATGGTTCACATTTCCGAAGTATCCAACGAGTTCGTGCAGGACATCAATACTGTACTGAAAGAGGGCCAGCAGGTGAATGTCAAGGTCATTAACATTGCAGCCGACGGCAAGATTGCGCTGTCCATCAAGCAGCTGCTGCCCAAGCCTGAGCGCAGCAATGCCCCCCGTGCCCCCCGCGGCGATTTCAATGGTCGGCCTGCAGGCGGCGGCAACAATCGCCGTGCTCCCCGCAACGAGGCTCCCCGTGTGTGGCAGCCTCGCCAGACCGTGAAAACCGAAAACATGAGCTTTGAGGATATGATGAGCCGTTTCAAAAGCCAGAGCGAAGATAAGCTGGGCGATCTGGATCTGGATCATCCCAAGCGCCGTGGCGGCGCTTCCCGCGGGCGTCGTTGATCGGCTGCAACCAAATCAAAAGTCGGGCCTGTTCCATCTGGTATGGGGCAGGCTTGTTTTGTGGCAAAAAAGAAAGGAATCTGTATGTCTCACCAGTTTCAACTGATCGCACCCTGCTACTTTGGCTGCGAATCTACTGCAAGCTTTGAATTAAAGCGTATCGGTGCACAGGATATCAAGGTCACCGACGGCCGTCTGGCCTTTTCTGGCGGCGCCGAGATGATCGCGGCGGCAAACCTGAACCTGCGTACCGTCGAGCGTGTTCTGATTTTGCTGAAAACCTACAAGGCCGAAACCTTCGATGAACTGTTCGACGGTGTGTACTCCATCCCTTGGGAAGAGCTGCTGCCTGCCGATGCCGAGTTCCCGGTCAAGGGTTCATCTCTGTCCAGCCAGCTGTCCAGCGTACCGGCCTGCCAGGGTGTGGTGAAAAAGGCGATCGTCAACCGTCTGATGAAGTACCACAGGGTATCCACCCTGCCCGAAACCGGTACCTTGTACCGCGTGCGGTTCTCGATCCGCAAGAATATCTGCGAGGTCATGCTGGACACCACCGGCGACGGCCTGCACAAGCGCGGTTACCGCCGCAACTCCACCGAAGCCCCCATCAAGGAAACACTGGCTGCCACCATTGCCGACATCGGCCGTGTGCGCCGCGACAGCCTTGTGATGGATCCGTTCTGCGGCAGCGGCACCATGGTGATTGAAGCTGCGCAGAAAGCGCTGAACATTGCCCCCGGCCTGAAGCGCCGCTTTGCTGCCGAGCGCTATGGCTTTATCCATGCATCGGTCTGGGCCGAGCAGCGCCGTAAGGCTTTGGACGAATCCAAGCTGGATGCTGCATTCGAGGGTGTTGGTTATGATATCGACCCCGCTGCTGTGGCGCTGGCCAATGCAAACGCAAAACTGGCCGGCGTAGAAAAGCGCTGCCGTTTCGAGGTGGCCGACGTGCGCAATTTCCAGGCCAGTCCCGAGGCCATTGTGCTTACCAACCCCCCGTACGGCGAGCGTCTGGGCAGTTTGAACGAAGCAGCCAATCTGGCCCGGATCTTTGGCCAGCGCATGACCGAACATCCGGCTGCCGGTGTGAATGTCATCACCGCTGATATGGAGTTTGAAACCCATTATGGCAAGCGTGCCACCAAGCGCCGCAAAATGTACAACGGCATGATCCCTTGCCAGATCTATATGTATTATGACGCCCCCAAGCGCGAGGGCGGCTTTGTGGACAAGCGCAAAAAGTAAAACGAATATGGCACGCACATTGAATATGACACAGGGCAAGCCGATGAAGCTGCTGTTCCTGTTTGCGTTGCCCTTGATGGGCGGCAATGTATTTCAGCAGCTGTACACGGTGGTGGATACCGCCATTGTGGGGCGGGGCGTGGGCCTTGATGCACTGGCCGCGCTGGGCACCGTCGATTGTCTGAACTGGATGATGCTTGGCCTTGCGCAGGGCTTTACACAGGGCTTTTCGGTGCGCATCTCGCAGAAATACGGCGAAGGCGACCTGCCGCGGCTGAAACAGATCGTGGCGCAGTCGGCTGTGCTTACAGTGCTTATTGCACTGTGCGGTGCAGTGCTCAGTCAGCTTTGTTTGCCGTTGTTTTTGCGCATGCTGCGCGTTCCGCCCCAACTGCAGGGTATGGCGGCGCTGTATACCCGCATCCTGTTTGGTGGTTTTCCGGCGGTGATGTTCTTTAACTATTGTTCGGCGGTATTGCGCGCTGTGGGCGACAGCAAAACCCCGCTGATGGCGATGAGTGCGGCCGCGGTATCCAATATCATTCTGGATGCGGTGGCGGTGTTCTGGCTGGGGTGGGGCATTGCCGGTGCGGCGGCTGCCACGGTGGCGGCACAGATCTTGTCCGGTATAATCTGTGTTTGGCGTATTCTCAAAACCCCCGAACTGCATTTCAGCCGCAGCCTGCTGAAACCGGACGCTGCACTTTGCGCTGACCTTGCGCGTTTGGGTGCGCCAATGGCGATAAAAAATGTGATCATTGCGCTGGGCGGTATGGTCATCCAAACGGTGGTCAACGGTTTTACAATGAGCTTTATCGCCGGTTTTACCGCCACCAACAAGCTGTACGGCCTGCTGGAAATCGCAGCCCTTTCCTACGGCTATGCGGTCACCACCTATGTGGGGCAAAACTACGGTGCCGGCAATTACAGCCGCATTCGCTGCGGCATGAAAGCGGCGGTGGTCCTGTCGCTGTCTACCGCAGCGGTCATTGCCGGGCTGATGGTCGGTTTTGGCCGGCCGATCACTTTGCTGTTCATCTCGGCTGAAGACGCGGCATTGGTGGCCGCTGCCGGGCAGACGGCGTATCACTATCTGTGTGTGATGAGTGCTGCGCTGCCGGTGCTGTATCTGTTGTATGTGTATCAGGCGGCACTGCAGGGCATGGGCAACAGCGTTGTTCCCATGCTTTCGGGCATCATCGAATTTGCGCTGCGTCTGGGCGGTGCAGCCCTGATCGCCTTTACCGGTTATCAAAACGGCATTTTTGGGGCCGAGGTTTCGGCCTGGATCGGTGCAGCCGTTTTTCTGGGCATTCATTACTACCGCAGCGTCAAACGCATGGAACAAACACAATCCTGAAACGGCAGCTGCCGCAGGGCTCCCAATGGGGCTTGTGCGGCAGCTGTTTTTTGTGTGGAGAGAAAGGATGTCTTGAATTTCAGAAAAATTGGAATTTCAGGTACTTTTTTCTGAAAATGGCAAAAGTGTAACGCCTTTTGTAACACGGGGTTGCTATTATAATGCCAGCAAGCAGCGAAGGAGGTGAGCCGGATGGTCGAAGGCGTATGGTGCAGCGAAGCACAAAAGACCCTGATCTGCGTGGATTCCTACACAGACGGTGTGCTGAAAGGGCGCATCTGCAACCCAACCCGCAAGATGGCCGGCTTTGACAGTCTTTCGCAATTTCTTGTAAAAATGGAAACGCTTCTGGACGAATTACAAATGCCGCAGGCTTATACAGCAACGCGGACCTTTCCCACCGACGTGTGCCGAATACCGGATACAAAACCGGATACATACCTGCAAAAAGGTATACTGGCAACCTTTGAGGTCAAGGTGATTTTCCGGCGGCACACCAGTTGGCAGGGTGTTATTACATGGCAGGAAAAACGGCAGGAACAAAGTTTTCGAAGCGTTCTTGAGCTGGTTCTTCTCATGGACAGCGCCCTGCGGGCAACCGAAAGGAGGGAATACGCATAGCAGACAGTGACTGCAGAGCTTTTATTCCTATATTAACCGAAAGAAATACCTGAAAATGGCAAACCGTCCGAAAGGGCGGGACGCAAAGCAAGGGGCCTAAAGCCAACACAGGTCACGGCAGCCCGGCTGCCAGTGTTTCGATTTCCAAACTAACCAAGGAGATTGAAATTATGGCAAAAAGAATCAAGCGTTTTTTGGCAATGGCAGCAGTGCTTGCACTGTGCGTCAGCATTCTGAGTGTACCGGCTTCGGCAGATGGATACAAAGAAAGCTACAATTACGAATGGTACGAGGTTTACGTACAGGGCAAACTGGTAGACAGCGACCGAGGTAAAGACGGCAACCACACCTGGCTGGTTTCCGGAGTGTACAGCTGGGATGTCACCATCGACGGAAACACCATGAAATGGTACGCCGGCAAGCAGAACGGCGAGGTGGACCTGACCCAGTTCCTGCCCGCAGGTTATACCGTTGGCAAGTTCGAAAAGACTCATTCCAGCGTGGAAGGCGTCAATGCACAGGATAAAAACTACGACAACGCCATCATCACGGTAACCATTTAAACCATCGTGGACGAACAGGGCAAAGAAGAAGTGATGCCCACCCCGACCCCGGTTCCCACTCCCGAGCCCACTCCCGAGCCGACTCCTGAGCCGACTCCCGAGCCCACTCCGGACCCGACTCCCGAGCCCACTCCGGAGCCCACTCCCG
>JAFULE010000129.1 GCA_017483235.1 Faecalibacterium sp.
AACAAAGAATTTTGTTCCGCTTATCGAAAAATACTCCCCGCGGACACTGCGCCTGCCTTTTGTGCAAACGACCCCGCGTTCAAGAGTCTTTTTGGTTCTTTTTCTTCAGAAAAAGAACAGCACAACAACACCAACAGCAAAGGAGCACCCACCCATGCCCGGAACCTTATATCTGGTCGCCACCCCTATTGGCAATCTGGACGACATGACCCCGCGTGCCGCGGCCACCTTTGGCGCGGTGGACTTTATCGCCGCCGAAGACACCCGCGTCACCCTGCGTCTGCTCAACCATCTGGGGCTGAAAAAGCCGCTGGTATCCTACTACGAGCACGCATTGCAGAAAGGCGAAGCCATCCTGCAGCGCATCGAAGCAGGCGAAAGCTGCGCTTTGTGCAGCGACGCCGGCATGCCCTGCATCTCGGACCCCGGCGAGGTGATCGTGCGGGACGCCATGGCCCGGGGCATCCCGGTGGTACCCATCCCGGCGGCGTCGGCCTGTGTTACCGCGCTGGCGGTATCGGGCCAGAAAACCGACCGCTTTGTGTTCGAGGGCTTTCTGCCCATGCAAAAAAAAGACCGCCGCGCCCGGCTGGACGCCCTGCAAAACGAAGAGCGCACCGTCATCTTCTACGAAGCCCCCCATAAACTGCGCAACACGCTGGACGACCTTGCCGCTGCCTTTGGCCCCGACCGCAGCATCACCCTGTGCCGCGAGCTGACCAAGCTGCACGAGGAAGTTACCAAAACCACCATCGGCGAGGCGGCGGCATACTATAAAGAAACCGCCCCCCGCGGCGAGTACGTGCTGGTGATGGCCGGCGGCACCGCCGCCCCCAACCCCGCCGAAGCCCTTACCCTGGACGATCTGGTGGCCAAAGCCCAGCAGCTGATGCAAAACGGCATGGGCGCTTCGGCTGCCGCTAAGGCCGCCGCGCAGGGCAGCCCCTATTCCAAAAGCGACATCTACCGCCAACTGATGAACACCCGGGAGGACTGAGTTTATGACCAAACTTGTCATCATCAGCGACAGCCACAACAATCACGCCATGGTCGAGCGGGTTCTGGCCGCCGAAAAAAAGGCCAATGCCCTGATTTATCTGGGCGACGGCCTTGCCGATATGGAACGTGCGCTGATGTTTCACCCCCGCATGCGGGTGTACGCAGTGGCCGGCAACTGTGATTTTGGCGCGCTGGAACCGCAGGACGGCCTTGCAGCCTTCGACAAGGTGATCGTTTACTATACCCATGGACATAATCATGGCGTAAAATACAGTCTGGATAGAATTGCCGCCCACGGCAAGGCCCGCGGGGCCGAGCTGGTGCTGTTTGGGCACACCCACATCCCGGTCAGTGAAGTGGTGGACGGGGTACATCTGTTCAACCCCGGCAGCTGTGGCCGCAGCCACAACGGCTGCAACACCTATGGCGTCATCACCCTGCACGAGGGGCAGATCGTATCGGCCGAGCACAAGCCCGTTCCCCTTGTTTAAGAAAGGCACAGCATGAGCATCAACCCTGTTTTGTATCTGCCCGAATGCGGCAGCACCAACCAGTACGCCAAAGAACATTTTGAGCAGTTTGGCCCCCTTGGCGCGGTGTACACCACCAACCAGACCGCCGGCCGGGGCCGCCTTGGCCGCAGCTGGCAAAACGCCGCCGGCAAGGCGCTGTTTTACACGGTGGTCATCCGGGACGAACTGGCCCAGCCCGCCACCCTGCCGCTGCTGGCAAGCCTGAGCCTTGCCCGGCAGCTGAAGCTGCGCTATGGGGTAACCTGCCAGATCAAATGGCCCAACGATCTGCTGATCGAGGGCAAAAAGGTGGCCGGCATCCTGTGCGAGGGGGTGGCCTACGGCTGGCAGGGCATGGGCCGGGGCATCGTGTGCGGCATGGGCATCAATCTGGCCCAAACCCGGCAGGACTTTGACGCCGCCGGCCTGCCCCACGCCACCTCGCTGGCGCTGCAGGGGGCCAAGGTGGACCTTGCCGCCGACCCCGAATGGCTGGCCCAGCAGCTGACCGATTTCGGCTTTGACAGGCCGCTGTTCACCTTTGCACGCGAGGGCTTTGCCCCCTACCGGGAGGAATACAAAGCGGCCTGCATCAATCTGGGCCGCACGGTCACCTTTGAAAAAGACGGCCATTCCCAAACCGGCACCGCGGTGGATATCGACGAGGAAGGCCGGCTTGTGGTGCGCACCGAAGCCGGTGAGCTGGCTTTGTTTACCGGCGAGGTGAGTGTAAGCGGCATTTACGGTGTGGTGTAAGAATGTGTCTGCAGCCTTTGGCCTATCAGGCCGACCGAGTGGGAGTTCCCTGAGAAATGATTCGGGGAGGGGGCCCCATGTTCGGCGCAGTCGGCCATGGGGGAGGGGCTGAAAGTCCTCTGCCATTTCGAAGGGAAGCTCCCCGAGGGAGGCCCGCATCTAACCAAAAGAAAGCCCCCCTGCGCTTGCGGTACGCAGGGGGGCCTCTTTTTTTGGGGTATTGCTTTGGTGTGAGGAGGAATCATGTCCAGAAGGTGCGGTTGCGGCTCCGCCCTTCTGTGATTGTAGTATACCCCGTCTTTGCGAGAAAATCGTTACACCCGTGTGAAACTTTTGTTAAGGCGGCAAATTTCACATTTTGGGCCGCCGGCACGGCGCAGCCGCAAAATATGCCGTTTTTTCACAAATTTCGTGCAAAAAGGCCGGCTTTCCGCTTTTCCTTTTCTCTTTTTTGTGGTATCCTTTTTGCATAAGCATCTGCAGTTTATACCGGCTGTTTTGCCGGCTTGAATTTATACCAGATCGGAAGTGTTACGCTATGAAACAGCTGCGTTCATCCATCGGCCGCCGCGTTGCCGCGCTGGCCGTTGCCGCCCTGCTGGCGGTTGGCGCCGCCCTGCCGGCCGCGGCAACCTACAACCTGCCCATCACCACCGCCAACGAGGGCGAATCCATCTACTTATATAATATGGACAACGATACGGTGCTGCTGGACGAAAACAGCACCGAGATCCGGTATGTGGCCTCCACCACCAAAATGATGACCGCCCTGCTGCTGATCGAAAGCGGGCAGGATCTGGAAAACACGGTCATCACCATTCCCAAGTGCATCAATCAGGAATTCAAGGACATTCAGGCCACCAACGGCACCGGCATGAACCTGAAGGTGGGCGAAGAGATCCGCCTGATCGATCTGCTGTACGGCCTGATCGTGCGCAGCGCCAACGATGCCGCCAGCGTGATCGCATGGCATCTGACCGGCGGGGGCGATACCTACAACGCCGCCCCCTTTGTGGAGATGATGAACCAGCGCGCCCGCGAGCTGGGCTGCACCGGTACCACCTTCGGCTGCCCCCACGGTTTGTATGACCACGGCAACGTGTCCACTGCGCAGGATCTGGCCCGCATTGCCGAAGCCTGCTTTGCCCAGCCGCTGTACATGCAGGTGGCCACCACCCTGTCCTACACCCTGCCCATGACCAACAAGCATCAGTACGAGCGCACCATCGAAAACGTCAACCTGATGATGCAGCCCGGGCAGCAGGCCTACCGCGAGTACATCAGCGGCATGAAAACCGGCTTTACCACGTTGGCCGGCCGCTGCTTTGTTACCACCGCCAGCCAAAACGGCGACACCTACATGCTGGTGATCCTTGGCAGCACCAAGGACGCCATCTACACCGAAACCGCCGCCCTGCTGGACTGGGCCTTTGGCAACTTCTCCAACCGGGTGCTGCTGGAAATGACCAACCCGGTGCAGACCCTGCCGCTGAAGGGCTGTGACGAAAGCGAAACGCTGGAGCTGTACGCCGCCCGCAGTGTGGCGGCCTACGGCCACAATCAGGCCGCCGTTACCATGGAATACGACCTGCCCGAAGCGGTGCGCGCCCCCATCAAGCAGAACAAGGTGGTGGGTACCGTTACGGTGAAGATGGATGGCGAAGTGATCGACACGGTGGATCTGCTGGCTGGCGCCAGCTGGTCGTCGGCTTTGCTGGACGGCCTGGTTGCCACTATTCTGCTGCTGCCGGTGCTGCTGATCGTGCTGGTTGTGCTGATCTGGGGCACCGTGCTGTACGGCGGGGTGCAGATCGTGCTGCCCCGCAAGGTCAAGCGTGCTTTGGCCGACGCCGAGCAGAAAGGCCGCGAAACACTGGCCGATGTGGAAG
>JAFULE010000130.1 GCA_017483235.1 Faecalibacterium sp.
GCGGCCACATTGCCGAGATGAACACCAGTGCCATCTACATCGTTGGTGCCGAAGAGCCGGGCATCGCCCGCGGCATGGGCCTGAAGACCCGCGCCACCTTCGAAGTGGCGTTGGAAGATGCCATGAAGAAATATCTGCCCGAAAACCCCAACATTCTGGCTCTGCCTTTGACCTTTAAGACCACCAGCGTCCACCTGTGCATGAAGAACCCTGCCGATGACTGCATGGATGCTTACGGCCACCGCAGCGGCTGCTGCTGAGATCATGGGCGGCAATCTGATCGTGATGCACGGCGGCGGCCCCACCGCTGTGATAAACGCGTCTTTGTACGGGGTCATCCGGGAAGCCCAGGCCAGCCCTGAGGTGGACCGGGTGTATGTGGCGATTGGCGGCACCGGCGGTTTTCTGAAAGAAAATCTCCGCGACGTCACTGACCTGACCGACGAGCAGCTGAAGGGGCTGCTGTCCAGCCCGGCTTCAGCCATCGGCACCAGCCGCGATGCGCTGGAAGAGCCCGAATACGAGGCGATGATGCCGCTGTTTGAAAAATACGGCATCAAATATGTGATGATGAACGGCGGCAATGGCACCATGGATACCTGCGGCAAGATCTATGCCCGCTGCAAGGCAAAGGATATCCGGGTGATGGGTGTGCCCAAAACCATGGACAATGATCTGGCCGTTACCGATCATTCGCCCGGCTTTGGCAGTGCAGCCCGCTTTATGGCCGGCAGCGTGGCCGAGCTGTGCTGCGATGTGGAGGGCCTGCCCATCCACATTGTGGTGGTGGAAGCTTTGGGCCGCAACGCCGGCTGGGTGACTGCCGCTGCCAGCCTTGCCACCGACAGCTATGCCCACGGCCCCAATCTGATCTATCTGCCCGAGCGCGCCTTTGATGAAGAGGCTTATTTGCGGGATGTAAAGAAGCTGATCAAAGAAAAGGGCCACGGTGTGGTAGTGGCCAGCGAAGGGCTGCATTACGCCGATGGCACCCCCATTGTAGAGCCGATCTTTACGGTGGGCCGTGCCACCTACTTTGGCGATGTGTCGGCTCATCTGGCCAATCTGGTCACCAAAAAGCTGGGCTACAAGGCACGCAGCGAAAAACCGGGTCTGCTGGGCCGCGCCTCCATTGCATGGCAAAGCGAAACCGACCGGGCCGAAGCCGAGGAATGCGGCCGCGCCGCGGTACGTGCTGCTGTTGCAGGCGAAAGCGGTAAAATGGTGGCGCTGCGCCGACTGCCCGGCGAGGAGTACCGGTGCGAAACCTTCCTTGCCGATATTGAGCAGGTGATGATGACCGAGCGCAAAATGCCCGACAGCTTTATCAATGCCGAGGGCAACGGCATTACCGAAGAATTTAAGGCATGGTGCCGTCCGCTTTTGGGCGGGCCGCTGCCAAAGCTGATGGATCTGCGCTAAAAAAGCCAACCGCATAATACTTTGTATTAAGCGGGGAAGAAGGGCAGTGTTTCAGCAGTTCATTTCAAAACGCCGGAATGGCGTTGGTTTCAATAAAAGGGGATAGCATCATGTTAAATTTGACGATTCGTGACAAGCGGGCTCTGATTTCGGAATCGGAATTGAGCGGCATGATTCAGGAAAGCTTGCCCGTATTGCGGCAGGCGCAGAAGGGTGAGGAACGTTTTGCCGACAGTCAGGGCTGGTTGGATGTGGAAGAATGGGCCAATGCGGCCATTCTGGATAACATCCTGTCCATTGCTCAGCGTGTGCGCAGTACCTGCGATGCTTTTGTGCTGATCGGTGTGGGCGGCTCGAACAATGCGGCCCGCAGTGTGATCGAAGCGCTGAAAACTGACGACGGCCCCGAAATCATCTATGCCGGCACCACTCTGTCGGCCAATGCGCTGAACCGGATGCTGAAAAGCCTTGAAGGCAAGGATTTTGCCATCGACTGCATTGCCAAAAACTTCGAAACCCTCGAGCCCGGTTCTTCTTTCCGCATTCTGCGCAAGGCGCTGGCAGACCGCTATACGCCGGAAGAGGCAGCAAGCCGCATCATCTGCACCGGCACTTACGGTTCTTCGCTGGAGCAGCTGTGCATTGACAACGGTTATACCTTTGTTCCGTTCCCCACAAACATCGGCGGCCGCTACACCGCGATGAGCTATGTAGGGCTGCTGCCTATGGCGGTAGCCGGTGTGGATGTTGCTGCACTGGTAAAGGGTGCAGCCGATATGCAGTACACCCTGCACACCGGCGCCCCCGAGGAAAACCTGGCCCTGCGTTATGCGGTTCTGCGGAACCTTTACTATCAGAAGGGTTATAAGCTGGAGCTTCTGGCAAGTTTCGAGCCGCAGCTGAAATGGTTCTATAAGTGGTGGATCCAG
The DNA here is from genome assembly GCA_017483235.1 of Faecalibacterium sp. Lineage (GTDB taxonomy): Bacteria > Bacillota > Clostridia > Oscillospirales > Ruminococcaceae > Faecalibacterium. The sequence continues at coordinate 2,352 of JAFULE010000130.1, forward strand.
TTGTTTGCCGAAAGCGAAGGCAAGGATGGCAAGGGGCTGTTCCCGGTGGCTGCCGAATACTCCGAAGAGCTGCACGCTGTTGGTCAGTATGTGCAGGACGGTGCCCCGTTGATGTTCGAAACCTTTTTGGATATTCAGGCCCGACAGGACAGCCTTGTCATCCAGCCGGACGGCAAGAAAGACTACTTCGATTACCTCGACGGCAAGGACTTCTACGACATCAACAAGGCGGCCTTTAATGCCACCGTTACTGCCCACAGCGAAAAGCTGCCCTGCCTGATTTTCAAGGTGCCGGCACTGGACGCCTATAACTTTGGTCAGCTGTTCTATTTCTTCCAGTTTGCCTGTTATCTTTCGGGCCGCATTCTGGGCATTGATCCGTTTGATCAGCCTGGCGTAGAGGCCTACAAAGGCTGGATGTTCAAGGCGCTGGGCAAGTAACGAAAGGGGAGTGCTGCAATGGTCGATCTGTCTCAAAAACCGTTTTATCTTTCTGCCGAAGAAATTGCGTGGGTCGAACAGACTGTGGCCGATATGACACCGGACGAAAAGGTGTGGCAGTTGTTTGCCGACCCGCTGATGGGCCGCGACGAACAGAATCTGGTTGAGTTTCTGAAAGATCACCCTCTGGGTGCCTGTCCGTTCCGCGCCGGCCAGTTTGACAATGCCACCGCCCGCAAGGTGCTGGCGGCTGCGCAGGACTCGATGAAGATTCCCATGCTGATCACTGCCGACTGCGGCACCGGTGCCGATGGCCGTCTGCGTGCGGGTACTATGGTAGCTACCGGTGCGCAGGCCGCTGCTGCCCCGGATGATGGGCAGGTGGCCTACGACATTGGAAACATTGCCTGCCGCGAACTGGGAGCCATCGGTTTTAACTGGGCCTTCGAGCCGGTGGGCGATATCCTGATGAATTGGCGCAACTGCCTGGTGAACACCCGCGCCTTTGGCAGTGACCCCGACCGTGTGATCACCTGCGTGGATGCCTTTTTGAAAGCTTGCGAGGATAACAACTTCCTGCCCTGCTTAAAGCATTTCCCCGGTGATGGCTGGGAAGAACGCGACCAGCATATCGTGCCGGGTAACAACGGCCTGAGCTGCGAAGAATGGGACGCGACCTTTGGCAAAATCTACCGTCATTGCATCGAAAACGGTGTGAAAAGCATCATGATCGGGCATTTTACACTGCCTGCTTATCAAAAAAGACTGAATCCGGCCTTGAAAGATGAGGATCTGCACACCGCCTGCCTGTCGCCCGAACTGATCAACGGTCTGCTGCGCAAGCAGTTGGGCTTTAACGGTCTGGTGGTCACCGACCAAAGTAATATGATCGGTTTTTACACCATGCCCCGTACCAAAGCCTTGCCTGCGGCCATTGCGGCCGGCTGCGATATGCTGCTTGGCATGAACAATGTGGACGAAGACTTTGCCTGCGTGAAAGCTGCTGTGGAAAGCGGCTTTATCACACAGGAACGGCTGCAGGATGCACTGTACCGCATTCTTGGTGCCAAAGCCAGCATTGGCCTGCACCGTCGTAAGGCTGAAAACGGAACCTTGGCCCCGCCCGAGGAATGGCTGGAACGCATTCTGTGCGAAGAGCATCGTCAGACTGCGGTGCGCGCTGCCGACAAGGCCATTACGCTGGTTAAGAATACCCGCAAACATATGCACATCCGGCCCGAAATCCAACAGCGTGTGCTGCTGCATGTAGTGGGCGGTCAGGCGAAGAAAAGCCTGATGGGCAAGGGTGTTGCCAGCGGTGGTGCCGCCGGCCTGCCCGAGCGGATCAAGTCCAGTTTGGAAGCTCGTGGTTTTACGGTTACCATCTGGCAGCCGGATACCCTTGGTACCAATCAGTATGGCACCATTCCCGGTATGTATAAAGGCAAAACCGCTGAATTCAAACAGAAGTTCGATGCGGTTCTGCTGTTTGCCGACGTTTCCGGTTTTGCCATGACCAATAGCCTGCGGCTCAGCTGGCCCAGCCCTATGGCAAGTATTCTGCCATGGTATGCAGCCGAAGGGGTGCCGGTGGCCTTTGTATCCCTGAATCTGACCACCCATCTGATCGATGTGCCCCGGGTGCCGATTTTTATCAATGCCTACAACAGCCGACCCGAAACCATCGAGTTGGTGTTGGATAAACTGATGGGGTTGTCGCCCTTTACCGGCGTGCCCGACCCCACGGTCTGGTGTGATACATGGGACACCCATCTGTAAGCAAGCCGGCAGATGACGGCTGCGGCAAATAAAAAAAATAGGGGTTCGTAAAATTAGATAATTGAAAAGGTTTTGTTTGGTAAAGGCTGACGAAAATTATGTCAGATTGTAGGAAACTATTGACTAAATGAAACAAAATGTGTATTATCTGAATAGATTGATTAAAATAAAAAATAAATGTATTTTTGACGAAAGCACGGTTGCTTCCGACTGGTTTTAATGGAGGTAATATCTATGGCTGCTGCAACTGCTGCGCCGCACAAGCGCAACGCGATCCAGCAAAAGAAATGGATGCAGATGAACACCTGGTGCTGGTCTTTTGTCATCATGTCGTTGTTCTTCTACGTGGTGTTTCAAGGCTATCCCATCTTCTGTTCTCTCTGGTATTCGCTGCACAACTGGTCGGGTATGACCAGCAACATGACCTTTATCGGGCTGGAAAACTATAAAAATCTGCTGCAGGACGAACTGTTCTGGGGGGCATTCAAAAACAGCTTCAAGTACATGTTCATGGCAGTGCCGCTGCAGGTCAGCGTTTCGCTGGTGTTTGCCTACCTGCTCAACAACGAAAAACTGCGCTGCCGCACCCTGTACCGCGTCTGCCTGTTCCTGCCTGTGGTCATCACCGCTTCCATCGTGGGCATCGTCATGGTGTTCATCTGGTCGACTCAGGGCATTGTGGACTATGTTCTGGTCAATGTCGGCATTCTGGAAAAAGCGGTCAACTTCCTGGGCGACGCCAAATGGGCCATGCCCACCGTGGTGATCATCTCGGTGTGGAAAGACATGGGCACCTACATGCTGTACTGGCTGGCTGCTCTGCAGGGCGTTTCCAAGGACGTTATCGAAGCTGCCACCGTGGACGGGGCATCCAACCGGCAGATCTTCTTCCGTGTTACTCTGCCCATCATTGCGCCCACTGCGGGTATCATTTTGATTCTGTGCACCATCAACTCGCTCAAGGTCTTTGACCTGATCCAGACTCTGACCGGCGGCGGCCCGTTCTATGCTACCAACGTGATCGCTACATTTGTGTACAGCACTGCCTTTACCTCAACCATGGGATTGCCGCGGTTTGGTTATGCTTCGGCAGCTGCCACTCTGTTTGGTGCCGTGATTATTCTGCTGGGCGTGGTGCTCAACGGCATCAAGTCCAAGCTTCAGGCCATGCAGTAAGGAGGGGAATACGCTATGAGTAATGTTGCTGTTACGGTACCCAAAGACAATAAGCGCAAGATCACCATCGGCGAGATCATCACCCATATCTTCCTGCTGTGCTGCTCGGTGGTGTGGTTGTATCCCATCGTCTGGACCATTCTTTCCTCCTTTAAGCCCCAGAAAGAGTTCTTCAAGGATCGTTTGTCCCTGATCCCCGATACCTTCACCTTCGAAAACTACATCCGTGTATGGGGCAAGGCTTCCTTCGGCACTTATTTCCTCAACTCGGTCATCGTTACGGTCTGCTCGGTGCTGCTGGTTCTGATCATGACCAACATGACCGGCTACGTGCTGGGCCGCTACCGTTTTATGGGCCGTGGTGTACTGATGGGTGTTTTCCTTTCGTCCATCTGTATTCCTCTGGTTTCCACTCTGATCCCGGTGTACCAGATTGTTAAGAGCATGGGCCTGATGGGCACCAAGCTCGGTCTGATTCTGTCCGGCGCGGGCGGTGCACACGTGGTGTTTCTGCTACTGTTCTCCAGCTACTATTCCACCATTCCACGTGATCTGGAAGATGCGGCTGCTATCGATGGCTGTGGTTTCCTTGGCACTTATCTGCGGGTCATGCTGCCGCTGTCCAGCCCCATCAATACCACCGTTATCATCATGGAATCGGTTTGGACCTGGAACGCTTTCCAGCTGCCGCTGATCCTCACCCTGAATAATCCGGCCGCCCGTACTTTGGCTGTTGGCCTGTACGCCTTCAAGGGCGAAAACACGGTCGACTGGACCGGTATCTGCGCCGGCGGTGCCATTGCCATGGTGCCAATCATCATCATCTTCATCGCGTTCCAGAAATACTTCATCAACGGTATGGCAGGCGCGGTCAAGAGCTGATTTTACCGAAAGGAGATGCATCCTTTATGAAAATCGGTTTTCTGACCAATTCGTTGGTCGAGCAGGCGAAGCTGCACGGCGTCAGTGGATATTCCACCTTGACCGAAGTAGCTGCATGGGCTGCCGACCATGGTTTTACCGATCTTGAAGTTGGCCCTATGCTTCCGCTGGATCGGGCCGACTACGAAGCGGTGCTGGGCAGGGGAGACATCACAGTTACTGCTCTGATCTACTGCCGCAACTATCTCAGCACCGACCCTGCCGAGGCGGCCGGCCATCTCGAGCAGCTGAAAAAGCGCATCGAGTTTGCCGGTGCTCTTGGCATTGAAAAGGTCATCACCTCCACCGGCATCAACAAGGCCATCGAGGAAGGCATCTACGATCGCGACCCCGCCGTGAAGGATCGAGGCAACATGATTCGACGCATTCCGGTGCGCAGCATGGATGCCTTTGTGGACACCTTTGGTCCGCTGGTGGAACTGGCTGAAAAAAGCAACGTGAAGCTCTGTTTCGAAAACTGCCCCCTGATGGGAAACATCGCCATTTCGCCGGTGATGTGGCAGCGCATTTTTGAACGGCTGCCAAGCGATAAGCTGGGTCTGGCGTATGACCCCAGCCATCTGGTGTGGGAGATGATCGACCCCTACAGCCCCATTGAAGAGTTTGGGGATAAGATCTTCCATTTCCACGCAAAAGATACTGCCATCGACCGGGCTCAGCTGGCCCGCACCGGCATTCTGACCGACTTCAGCTGGTGGACCTACCGCATCCCCGGCCGCGGCGAGTTGGATTGGCAGCGGATTTTTGCTCTGCTGAAAAAGATCGGCTACGACGGCACCATCAGCATCGAGCATGAGGACGCCGATTACGAAGGCAGTCTGGACAAGGTAGCCGAGGGCATTCTGGCAAGCCGCAGCTACCTGCAGCAATATCTGTAAGTGTATAGAAAGGGGTATCTGAATTATGGTAAAGGTTGGCATTATCGGTTCGGGCAATACCATTGGCATTGCCCGCAGTCACATCGGTGCATACAAGTGCTGCCCCGATGTGCAAATCACCGCTGTGTATGATCTGCTGGATGGCCGCGCCCAGGGCTACATCGAAAAGATGGAACTGGCCGATGCCAAAGCCTGCGCCAGTCTGGAAGAGCTGTTCAGTCTGTGCGACGCGGTCAGCATCTGCACCCCCAACTGCACCCATGTAGAGCTGGCCGTGGCTGCGCTGAAGGCCGGCAAACATGTACTGTGCGAAAAGCCCTTTGCCCCCACCCCCGCCGAATGTGACGAAGCCATCAAGTACGCCAAGCTTTCCGGCAAGGTGGCCATGATCGGCCTGTGCTATCGCGACATCCCCGGTTTTGTCTACATGAAAAAGCTGCTGGACGAGGGCAAGCTGGGCAAGATCTACTTTGTGCGTGAAGAGCAGGGCGGCGACCGCATTGCGCATCCCGACGTCAAGCTGGAATGGCGTATGCAGAAGGATCTGTCCGGCCCGGGTGCTCTGGCTGACTTCGGCAGCCATATGATGGACATCTGCGATTATCTGCTGCGCGACCACTGCGGCAAGATCATGGAAGTGGCCTGCATGCAGGATATCTGCATCCCCGAGCGTGAGATCATCGGCAAGCCCGGCAAGATGGGCAAGGTGACCAACGATGACGTGGCCTGCTGGATCTGCCGCACCGAAAGCGGTACCCTGTATAACTTCACCGCCAGCCGCATCGGCGCTACCTTTATGCTCGAGATCGTGGGCGAAGGCGGCAAGATGATCTTCAACGGCGACCGTCCCTTCGAACTGACCCTGCAGCTGAAGGAGCTGACCGGCGGCTATGCCAGCCGGCCCGAGGTGGTACCCGTGCCCGAAGAGTGCTTTGGCGGCGACGAGAATGCCCCCCGCATTCCTTTTGCCATCAACTTCTATTACGAGATCCGTCAGTTCATCGACGCCATCGAAAAGGGCGAGGAAAGCCTACTTACTTTCGAGCGCGGCCGCTACATTCAGACCCTAATCGCTGCCGCACAGGAAGCTGCCGACAACGCTGAGCACGTTTATATTCTGGACGACGAGGACTAAGGAGGACACAGCAATGAAAATTGGCGGACATTGTGTACTCTATGGCCCCGAGATCGCATCCAATACCGAAGCAGTGCTCAACCGGCTGAAAACCGCCGGCGCCGAAGGCTGCGAGATCGGTCAGCGCTTTTTCGGCGTGGAAAAGCGGGACGAACTGTGTGCTGCTCTGGCGGCCCAGAACATTGAGCTGGCCGGTATGCACTGCAATGGCCTGAAGCTGATCGATCTGGTCAACGCTCCCGAAAAGGCCGAAGAGGCTCTGCTTTCGGTGGCAAAGCTGCTGGCCACCATGCCAAACAAAAACATCATCGCCACCGGCGGTGTGGATCTGGAGCATCACAAGGAAGACCCCATTGCAAATGGCGCCCCCGATTCCGAACTGCATGACCCTGAGCAGGTTGTGCTGGCCGCCAAACGGCTGAACGAGATGGCTCTGCGCATCAAGGAAGAATATGGTGTGCAGGTGCATTATCACAACCACAGCTGGGAATTTGCCGATAATGGCCTGATCTGGTTTGCATTGGCTGACAATGCCCCTGCTGTCAAGTTTGCACTAGATACCGGCTGGGCGGCTGTTTCGGGCTTTGACCCGGTCGACTTGCTGGAAAAATATCCCGATCGCTTCAGCTACGTCCACCTGCGGGATTATACTAAAACCGAAAACGCAGGGCAGAAGAGCTTTGATGAAGCACATGCCGGCTATGTGGATCTGGGCACCGGCGACATGAACTACCCCCGCCTGATGAAAGCATTGCACAAGGTGCTGGGCTCTGACGACTGGGCCATCGTGGAATACGAGATCGGCAATTTTGACCAGCAAAGCTACACCAAGGCCATCAGCTATCTGCGCGGTGTGCGGGATATGCTGTAAGTGAACCATTCTTTTTGTACCCGTCC
>JAFULE010000131.1 GCA_017483235.1 Faecalibacterium sp.
CGCCAGCCAGGGCACCAGCACGCCGGCCGCACCGGCGGCAATGGTGTGCAGCGGCCGGCGCAGCAGCTTTGCCTCAAAAACCAGCCCGCACAGTTGGGGTTTTACCGCCGTAAACGCCAGCAAAACCGCCGAAAGCCGGGGGTTCTGTTCTTCATACAGCACCGAAAGCAGCAGCAATACGGTCAACAGATAGCCGTTACTGCCGCACTGCAGCGAAGAAACATGGGCCGGGCTGCTCAGCAGCAGCACCGCTGCGCACACACCGGCGGCAGCACCACCTTTGCGGGCCACCGCAAAGCCCAGCCACACGGTCAACAGCAAACCCGTCAGCGGGTAAAGCACCCGTGCCAGGGCCAGGGCCTGCTCGTAGGGCAGCCAGGCAAAGGTGCACGGAATGTTCCACACATAGGCCCAGGGCACCGAACCGCCGGCACCCCAGATCGCGCCGATTTCGGCATCCGCCGGCAGCTGCCCTCGCAGCACCGCAATGGGGTCGGCCCCCCGCAGAAGATACCGGCTTTCCTGCCAGCGCAGATGAAAATCGTTCCAGATGCCGGTAAACAAAAAATATTTCCCCTGCCGGAACAGGATCAGCTCGGCCGCCAGCACGGCCAGCGCCGCCAGTGTACAGCACCACAGCAGCCCCCGCGCAGGCTGCTGCCGCAGATGTTTTGGTTGATACATGAACGCTTCCTCAGTGGCTCAGCATATACACTGCGCCATAGATATTAAAGGCACACGCCAGTGCACACAGCAGCCATTCCCAGTCGGCAGGGGCCTTTTTCTCCCCGCCGGGGGCAAAGGCCTCGGCCAGCAGCACACAAGGGATCAGATCCACCGTGTACCGCGCGCCAAACTGCCAGCCGCCCAGGGTGCGGTGCAAACACAGCGCCGCCAGCCCCAGCACAAAGTACACAACCGCCGCAGCCCTTGCCGCCGAAATCTGTTTTTTGTACGCACAGCGCACCAGCCGCACACCCCACCACAGAAACACGGGGTTGGCTGCAAAAAGCAGAAAGCCGTTGAACAGCTCAAACTTCAGGTCCAGCGTTTCGGTCAGGGTGACCGGGCGCAGCAGATTTTTCAAGTTGCCCCAAAAGTAGGAAAGGTGGAACTGGCCCTCAGCCTCGCGCATGAACTCGGGCAGATAGGTGTGGCCGAATTCCAGTAAGCTGCCAAACCGCACATAATTATGTAACGCCAGCGCCGCGCCCACCGCAGCGGCCGCCGCAAAAGGCAGCCAGAACGCCCGGCCCGGCAGCCGCACCCTGCCCCCGGCAAAGCCGTGCCGCACCAGAAGCTGCAGCATATACACCGCCAGCAGCAGAATAGAAAAGGGCCGGCAGCCCACCGCCAGCGCCATGCACAGCGCGGCAAGGGTGTTTTGCGCCGTTGTTTGGGCAGCCGCAAAGCAAAGCCCCCACGCCAGCAAAGCAAAGTTCAGGGTTTGGGCGGCAAACCACACGCCGCCGTTGGTGCTCATCCAGTAAAAGTTGGAGCCCACAGTGCACACCAGCGCCCACCATACGCAGGCCGCCGGGGCAAAGCCGCGCCGGGCAAACAGGCAGTACACCCCCGCCGCGCCCAGAAGGCCGTACAGGGCTGCCACCAGATGGCTGGGCACTGCCGCCGCGCTGCCGCACACCAGCACCCAAGGCAGCGCAAACACCGCCGGCACCGGCGGAAAACTGACATAATATTTCCCCTCAAAGATGGCCAGCTCCAGCCAGGGGCGGCTGGCACCGTCCGGCAGGTGCAGGTTGCCCTGCAGCCAGTTTTCGGCCATCAGGGCGTAGCTGTCGTAAGGGCTGTTTGCCAGCAGGGTGCCCCCCGCCAGCGAGTGATACAAAAGATAGCCCACCGCCATGGCAATGAGCAAAAAGCAAAGAGGGCGGCCATACGCCCTTTTGTGCAAGGTCATATGCCGCCCTCCTGTAAAGGCAAAGTTTTGATGATCAGAAACCGTAGGCAGTGCGGGGGAACGGCAGCACGTCACGGATGTTCTGGATGCCGGTCAGGTACATCAGCATCCGCTCGAAGCCCAGGCCGTAGCCGGCGTGTTCCACGCCGCCGAACTTGCGCAGGTCCAGATACCAGCCGTAGGTCTCTTTGTCCAGACCCAGCTCGTCCATACGGGCCACCAGCTTGTCGTAGCCTTCCTCACGCTGGCTGCCGCCGATCAGCTCGCCGATGCCGGGCACCAGCATATCGGCGGCGGCCACGGTGATGCCGTCGTCGTTCTGCTTCATGTAGAAGCTCTTGATGGCCTTGGGGTAGTCGGTGACAAAGACCGGCTTCTTGAACACCACCTCGGTCAGGTAGCGCTCGTGCTCGGTCTGGATATCCACGCCCCACTCGACCGGGAACTGGAACTTCTTGTTGTTCTTTTTCAAAATCTCGATGGCGTCGGTGTAGCTCACGCGGCCAAACTCGCTGTTTGCCACCAGCTCCAACCGCTCGATCAGGCCCTTGTCGATGAACTGGTTGAAGAACTTCATCTCATCGGGGCAGTTGTCCAGCACGTAGCGGATGACATACTTGACCATGGCCTCGGCGTTGTCCATGTAGCCGGACAGATCGCAGAAGGCCATCTCCGGCTCGATCATCCAGAACTCGGCGGCGTCACGGGTGGTAAAGCTCTTTTCGGCGCGGAAGGTGGGGCCAAAGGTGTACACCTTGCCAAAGGCCATGGCCATGGCCTCGGCCTCCAGCTGGCCGGAAACGGTCAGGTTGACCGGCTTTTCGAAGAAATCCTTGCTGAAGTCCACTGCGCCGTCCTCGGTCTTGGGCACATCGTTCAGGGGCAGGGTGGTCACCTGGAACATCTCGCCGGCGCCCTCGCAGTCCGAAGCGGTAAAGATGGGCGAATGGGCGTAGACAAAGCCGTTCTCCTGGAAGAACTTGTGGATGGCATAGGCCGCCACGCTGCGCACACGAAAGGCCGCGTTGAAGGTGTTGGTGCGGGGGCGCAGGGTGGGCATGGTGCGCAGATACTCCATGCTCATCTTCTTTTTCTGCAGGGGATACTCGTCGGCGGGGCAGCTGCCCAGAATCTCGACGCTGTCGGCGTTCAGCTCAAAGGGCTGCTTGGCCTGCGGGGTCAGCACGATGCGGCCGGTGACCTTCATGCTGGAATACAGGCCCGCGTGGGTGATCTCGTCGTAGTTGTTCAGCTTGCCGGCTTCCAGCACCACCTGCAGCGTCTTGAAGCAGCCGCCGTCGGACAGTGCGATAAAGCCGATATTCTTGGAATCGCGGATATTCTTGGCCCAACCGCAGACGGTGACAACGGTGCCATCGGCAGGGGTAGACTGATACAGCGATACGATCTCGGTTCTTTCCATAATTTCAACTCCTCGCAATTTGGGCGGGGCCGCGCTGCTTTGCGCGGCGCACACAGCCGCCGGGCGCGCACAGCGATGGCGCGCCATAATGTTCTATTATAAAAGGTTCGGCACAGGATGTAAAGGCCAAAAATTCTACCCGCCGTCGGCAGCCCCCGCAGTGTCCGGGGCATTTTGCAGCCGCTCGGCTTCCAGCTCGGTGGTCAGCTGCTCAAAATCCTCCAGGGATTTGCGGGTGATGAACCCGTGTACCACCACCAAAGGCAGGGCGACAAGGGTGATTTTTGTGCCCAATAAAAGATCGGTCAGCACAGCAGCCAGAACACACGCCAGCACAAAACGGGCCATACAGCTTCCTCCGTTTCCATGGTTTTTTTCTGGCTTTACTATAACAAGCCGGGGCACTTTTCGTCAAGCGCAGGCAGCAAAGCCGCGGTGCAAAAACGCCGCGGCTTTGCTGTGCTTATTCTGTTGCACCAAACAGATCCGCCAGTGCATTGGCCACCAAGTATCCCGCATACAGCGCCTCGTTCAGGTTGTTGCCGTGGCCGCCTATCTCGATCAACAGGCTGCCGGTGGTCAGGTCCTGATTGTAAAACCGATGACTGAACAAAACCGGCCTTGTCAGCCCCGGGTACATGCTTTCCATCCGGCTTTCCCATGCGGCGGCAAAGCCAAGGTTTTTCTTCCAGTTGGGCAGTTTGACCGTGGTGCCGTTGTCGCACCCGCTGATGATCATCACCTGCGCAGCTTTGCGGCCACCGATCTCCACCACCGGGGCCACCGGGCAGCCGTTTGTCTCGATGGCATCCCGGTGCACATCCAGCACTACCTTAATGCTGGGGTATTGGGCCAGATACTGCTGCACCACCGCCCGGCTGTTGTCGTAACTGCCGTTGTAGCTGGGGTAGTCATTAAGGGTCACGTCGTGCAGGGTACAAATGCCGGCGGCGTTCAGAGTGTCGGCCATCACCGCACCCACTGCGCACATATCCACCGCCCGGTCGGTGCTGCGGAAGCTGTCGTCCGGCAGATGCCACAGCCCCGCCGAAAGGCGGTAGGTTTCGGTAGCATGGGTGTGCATAATCAGAACCTGCGGCTGGTCGCTGTTCCGTTCAACGGCAAAAGGCAAACCGGCTGCCGCAGCGGCCGCCACTGTTTCGGCCGATGTTTTGGTGTTGTTTTTGATGCTGCCCGCCGCAAGAGAGATGTAGTTATCCCCGCTGCCGTGACCATAGGTTTTTTCGATCACGGTGCCCGCGTTGTCGGGGTGTCGGTCGCTGCCCCACAGCTCCATATACGGCAGATCTTCCGCCCCTGCAAGGGGCAGCGGAGTGGCGGTGGGCAGCGGCAGGGTCGGGCTTTCGCCGCCGCCCGGCTGCTGCGGTTTGGTTTGCGCTTCAGTTGTCAGCACCGCCGCCCGCAGGGCAGTACCGGGCGACGCCACAAAGCAGCTGAGCACCGCCAGCCGCCCCGGTGCCGCCAGTGCCAGCGCGCACACCAGC
>JAFULE010000132.1 GCA_017483235.1 Faecalibacterium sp.
ATCGCCCAGCTTGCGGATGCGGCGGCAGGTCTCCCATCCGTCCATGCGGGGCATCATCACATCCAGCAGCACCATGGCCGGCTTTTCGGCCTGATACGCCGCCAGCGCAGCCTCGCCGTCGTTGGCGATGGTGACCGCATAGCCTTCCTTCATCAGGTACAGCCGCAGCAGCTCACAGATATTACGGTCGTCATCCACCACCAGAATCTTTTCGTTTGCCATGATGGGTTCCCTCCTGTTGTTCTTCGTTTGATTTTCATCCTATGTACGAACGGGCAGGGGCCGCTATTGCGCCAACACGCCCTTTTTACAGCTTACTGTTTTATTATACCGTCTAAAAATGGAAAAAAAAAGAACAGAAGCAAAACTGGCTGTGAATTTATGAACAGACCACGCCGCCATTGCAACTTTTTCGGTTATATGTTAAAATAAAGTGTTTTAGTGTGCATTTTTTTGCGGCAGGCGAGCCCCGCCGCCCGCAAACCACCGATAAAGGAGACTGTGAATATGAAATTAGGTATCGTGGGCCTGCCCAATGTAGGCAAATCCACCCTGTTCAACGCCATTACCTCGACCAAGAACGCCGAGGCCGCCAACTATCCCTTCTGCACCATCGAGCCGAACAGCGGCATTGTGGCAGTGCCCGACCCCCGGCTGGACAAGCTGGCCGAGCTGTGGGCCACCAACAAAAAGACCCCCGCCATTGTGGAGTTCGTTGACATTGCCGGCCTTGTAAAGGGCGCGGCCAACGGCGCGGGGCTGGGCAACAAATTTCTGGGCAACATCCGCGAGTGCGACGCCATCGTACACGTGGTGCGCTGCTTTGACGACGACAACATCGTGCATGTGATCGAGGACGTGAACAAGCCGGTGGGTGTGGACCCCATTGCGGACATCGAAGCCATTGACTACGAGCTGATCATGTCCGACTGGGAAGTGGTGTCGGGCCGGGCCGGCCGCATGAGCAAGGCCGCCAAAACCGGCAACAAGGCCGCTGCCGCCGAGGCCGCATGGCTGACCGAGCTGGCCGAGCACCTGAACGAGGGCAAGCCCGCCCGCAGCTTTGAATTTGACCCCGCTGACAAGGAACAGGCCGCCGTGCTGCGCGAGATGGGCCTGCTGAGCGCAAAGCCGGTGCTGTACGCCTGCAACGTGGACGAGGACGACCTGATCGACGGCATCGAGAACAACAAGTATCTGCCGCTGGTGGCCGCCCGGGCCGAGGCCGAAGGCGCCACGGTGATCCCCATCTGCGCTAAAACCGAAGAGGACATTGCCGAATACAGCCCCGAGGAGAAGAAGGAATTTCTGGCCGAGATGGGTGTGACCAGCAGCGGCCTGGACAACCTGATCACCGCCAGCTACGACCTGCTGGGCCTGATCAGCTTTTTGACCGACGGCAAAAAGGAATGCCGCGCCTGGACCATCCGCAAGGGCACCAAGGCCCCGCAGGCCGCCGGCAAGATCCACTCCGACTTCGAGCGCGGCTTCATCCGCGCACAGGTGATCGGCTACGGCGCACTGGAAGAAAACGGCTTTGACTACGCTGCCGTGAAGAGCAAGGGCCTGCAGCGCACCGAAGGCAAAGAGTATATGGTGCAGGACGGCGACATCATCGAGTTCCTGTTCAATGTATAAGGAGTAAACCTATGGCTGAAATTTTTGGTATCATGGGCGCCATGCCCGACGAAGTGGACCAGCTGTGTGCCAAGCTGGCCGATGTTTCGGTGGAAGCTTATGCCGGCGTGGACTACCACAAAGGCACCCTGAACGGCAAGCAGGTGGTGGTGTGCTGTGCCGGAATGGGCAAGGCCAATGCCGCTGCCACCACCCAGGTGCTGATCACCAAGTATGGTGCCGAAGCCATCATCTTCAGCGGCATTGCCGGTAATATGACCGCCAAAATCGGCATCGGCGATGTGGTAATCGGCAAAACGGTGCTGTATCACGATGCCCAGCTGGATATGATCTGCCAGAACCCGCCCTACCTGAAGGAATACACCGGCGACCCGGCTCTGATCGCCGCCGCCGAGGCCGCCTGCGCCGCCGCCGGAGTGAAAGCCATCACCGGCAAGATCGCCACCGGCGATCTGTTTGTGGGCGACAGCGCCACCAAAAACGCCATTGCCGCCAAGTGCGCCCCCGACTGCGTGGAGATGGAGGGTGCCGCGGTCAGCCAGATTGCCGCCAAGAACGAGGTGCCCTGTGTGATCCTGCGCGCCATGAGCGACAACGCCGACGAAAGTGGCCACGAGGTGCTGGTGGTAAAGAAATTCAGCATTGCCGAATACGTTGCCACCGCCACCGGCATTGTAGCCGATATGCTGCAGCGCCTGTAATCGACCCGTTATACAAACCAGCCCCCGCCCAAAGTTTTGGGCGGGGGCTTTTGCTGTTTTTCTTACAAAAAGCTCTGCATTCGCTGCACACAGTCCTGCTCAAAATCCTGCAGGCGCTGGGCCAGCTTTTTGGCGCCCGGGGTAGCCTTGGGGCAGTCGCGCAGGTTTTCCACGCAGTCCACTACCCCCTGCTGGCTGCCTTCCAGAACCATTTTGGCCAGAGTACGGGTAGACTTGTCCCCCATGGTCTTCATGGTGATGCCCATCTGAGCGCCGGCCTTGGCCATCATGCCCTGCCCCTTGGTTTTTTCACCGCAGGCGGCAATGCTGGTGTGGGCCTGCTGGTCGATTTCCCGGTAAAAATTTTTCTGCCGCAGCAGCTCGGCCTTCAGCAGCGGATCCTCGGCCATGGGCGTCAGCTGCTCCAGCGCATTTTTTCCCATTTCGGCGTTGGCAGCCACCGCCTGCAGCAGATTCAGATTGTGTTCGCGTTCAATATCAGCCATTGTAAAAACCCCCTTTGCACACAGCATGCGCAAAAGGGGCTGCAATTATTCGCGGTGGTATTTTTCGGCGTTGCCCTGCCGTACAAAGTAGCTGGGGCGGCGCTTGGTTTCCAGATAAGCCTTGGCCAGATACTGCCCGATGATACCGATGCAGAACATCTGCACCCCGGCCACCAGAAAGATAACACACATCATGGACGGATAACCGGCCACCGGATCGCCGAACACCAGCGTTTTTACAATGATGACAAGGATCATCACCATGGCCACAAGGGCAAACAGCAGACCAAACACCATGGCCACCGACAGCGGCGCGGTGGAAAAAGCCACAATGCCGTCCAGCGCGTAGAGCATCAGCCCCCAGAACGACCACTTGGTCTGGCCGGCGGCTCGCTCAATGTTGTCGTAGCTGAGCCACTCGGTGCGGTAGCCCACCCAACTGAAGATGCCCTTGGAAAACCGGTTGACCTCCTGCAGCTCCAGAATGGAATCCACCATGCGGCGCTTCATCAGGCGGTAGTCGCGGGCGCCGTCCACAATTTCGGTGTCCGAAATTTTATTGATCAGCTTATAGAACATGCGGGCAAACCAGCTGCGCAGCGGCGGCTCACCCTTACGGGTGGCGCGGCGGGTGGCCACACAATCCAGATCGGGATTTTGCAGCATCTGATACATCTGCTCCAGCAATTCGGGTGGGTCCTGCAGGTCGGCGTCCATCATAGCCACATAGTCGCCGTGGGCATGCTGCAGACCGGCCAGAATGCCGGCCTCCTTGCCGAAGTTGCGGCTGAAAGACAGATACTTCACGTCCCCGTCCTGCCCGGCCAAACCGGCGGCTATTTTCAGGGTATCATCCCGCGAGCCGTCGTCCACCAGAATCAGCTCAAATTCTACCGGATATGCCGCCTGCATCTTCCGCCGCAGGGCATCAAACGCCTTGTAATATAACGGTAAAGCTTCCTGCTCGTTGTAGCAGGGCACCACGATCGAGATCAGTTCAGGTTTCATTGCAGTTCCTCGTCTTTTGCAGGCAAATGTATTTCTATA
>JAFULE010000133.1 GCA_017483235.1 Faecalibacterium sp.
ATGGTCATGTGGGCGGGGCCGTGGAAGCTGAGGTAGACCTGACGCTTGAAGCCCAGCCGCAGCAGGCTGCGGGCGATGGCGCCCAGATAGTCGATGCCCTGCCGCACCGTGACCTGCACGGTACCACGGCCGGACGCGGTGGCACCGGCGTAAAAGTAGGGCAGGCCGGTCAGCACAAGGCCGTCGCAGGCTTCGGCCATTTTCAGGCAGAAGGCCTCGCTGATGACGGTTTCGCTGTCCAGCGGGAAGCCGCCGTGCATCTCGGTGGTGCCCACCGGTACAATGATGATGTCGTTGTGCTGCAGGTAATCCTGCACTTCGCTGTTGAGCAGTTTGCCAAGGATACGGGTGCGCATTTCCATGGGAAAACTCCTTTCCATTCGTATAAAAGAAACAGCAGGGAACGACCAAACGGCCATTCCCTGCTGAAAGGGTATCACATCACAGCTTATGCCGTCAAGGCAGCCGTTTTGTTCAGTTTATGCGGTTTGTACCGACCAATCAGGCCTCAACCTCAGCAGCCTTGGCAGCACGCTCGGCCTTCCAGGCAGCCATCTTGGCGCGGGTGTCCTTGTTGATGTCCCACACGAAGGTGAAGGCAGCCCAGGAACCCATAGCGATGACGGCGGGGATCAGGATGCACATCATCTTGATGCCCAGGATGGCAGAAGCGGGCTGAGCAGCAGCCTCGGCGCCGGCCACGTAGCCGAACCAGCTGATCATCAGAACAGCCAGAGAAGCGGACAGGGTCTGGCCGATACGACGGGTCAGAGAGAAGGTACCGTAGATAGCACCCTCGGAACGCTTGCCGGTCAGGTACTCGTTGTAGTCGATGGACTCGCCAACCAGACCCCACTGCAGCTGGACAGACAGGGTGACCAGGCCGGTGCCAACGCCGGACCAGACAACGTACAGCATGGGGATCATCTGATCGACCATGACGGAGTAGGCGAAGCAGCCAGCCAGCATGATGCAGCCGACCAGGATGAAGGTACGGATGATAGCAACCAGGTCAAACTTCTTGGCCAGGATGGGGGCCACGATCAGACCGCCGAACATGACGGGGGTGGAGATCATGGTAGCCATGGAAGCAATACCGATGTCGCCCAGAACGTCGGCGTACATGTAGTTGGCAGCACCCTGAGAGATGCCCTGCACGAAGCAGATGCAGATGGAGTGGATGCACAGAGCCAGGTAGGAACGGTTGACCTTGAAGACGTTCAGGATGTCGGTGATCTTGACCTTCTCGGCTTCCTTCTCTTCCTCGGTCTTCACAACGTTCTGAGCAGCAACGTTGCGCTCCTCGGTCCATGCGAAGTGGATGAAGACCAGCAGGCAGCCCAGAACAGCGGCAACAATACCGGCAACCATGTAGCCCTGAGTGGTCTCGCCCAGCTTGGACAGAACCTGGGGGATGAAGATCATACCGACCATGCCGCCAACGGTGGAACCGAAGCCACGGGCAGAGGACAGGGTAGCACGCTCGGCGTCATTGGTAGCCATAACGCCCAGCAGGGAGCCCATGCCGATGTTCATGATGGTGTAGCCCAGCTCGAACATGATCTTCAGGATGAACAGGGAGACGATGCGCAGCAGGCCCTGGAACATGTTGGGCACAGAGAAGAAAGCGATCAGGCCGAAAGCCAGAATGGGAATGGAACGCAGGATCCAGGGACGGAACTTCTCGGTCTTGTTCTTGGCCTTGCTGAACTGCACGTCCATAAAGGTGCCGACCAGGGGATCGTTGACAGCGTCCCAGATATTCCAGATCAGCAGCATGGTAGCCAGCACGGTGGCGGGAACACCCAGAATGTTCTGGATGTAGCGGTTCATCTGGCCGATAGCAACCAGCATGACGACGCCGCCGGCGTCACCGGCGCCGTAGCCCAGCTTATGCTTCAGGCCCAGCTTGGCAGAAGGGGTCTTAGCCATTGTGTTTTCCTCCTAATTTCTCCGAAATTAATTAAATTTACGCAGGGCCGCAACCCCGCATCTTACCTCGGTAATTTTAACAAATTGTGAACGCACTTTAAATTGCAAATCGAGCCAAAAAGATTGCAAATCTTACAAAATAAGGATATACTTTAGACAAAAGAAGCGTCCCAGGGGGAATGTTTTTGTGAAATTAGAGGATTTACGCCGCCTTACCAAACGGCTGCAGGGGGCACAGACCCCCGAAACCGAGCAGGAGATGGCCGCCTTTCTGCACACATTGGGGCTGGAGCCCGGCAGCTTTTATCAGGAACTGGAGATGAGCGACCGGTATGTGGAGACCCACCGGGACATCAGCAGCTCCAACGCCACGGTCAGCCTTCACTCCCACGATTTTTATGAAATTCTGTACTGCACCAACACCTGCGGGGTGGAATATCTGATGGGTACCGAGCGCTACCGGCTGCAGAAGGGGGATGTTCTGATCGTGCCGCCAGGGGTAAGCCATCGCCCGCTGCTGCCCGAGCAGATGCCGGAACCCTATCAACGGGATGTGATCTGGGTCAGCCACGAATTTTTTGATCAGATGCTGCATCACACCTATGGCCGATCGTGGAACGAGCTGAAAAAAGCCCATCTGCTGCGCACCGCAAACACCCCGTGGGAATTTCTGGGCACCCTGTTCCGCAACGGTGTGCTGGAAGCAGAGCAGCGCCGCCCCGGCTGGCAGATGCTGGTGATTGGCAACACGGTCAGCCTGCTGACCTATCTGTACCGGGCTGTGCAGGAGGAAACCGCCGCCCTGCCCACCATCGAAACACCTCAGCTGCTGGACCGCATCATGGCCCACATCGAAGTGCATCTGGCCGAAAAGCTCACCCTTGCCGAAGTGGCAAAGCAGTTTTACGTCAGCCCCAGCACCATCAGCCAGACCTTCCACAACAAAATGGGGGTCAGCTTTTACCGCTGTGTGACCCAGCGGCGGCTGGTGGAGGCCAAAAAGCTGATTTTGCAGGGCCTGCCGCTGGAACAGGTGGGCCACCGGGTGGGCTTTGCCGACCATTCCACCTTCTACCGCGCCTTCAAGCAGGAATACGGTATTTCGCCCCGGCAGTACCGCAGGCTGCAAACCCCCGAATAAACCCAAAAACGACCGCTGTGCCCTGCCGGGCCGCGGTCGTTTTTCTGCCTTTTGCTTATATTTATATATTTATAAGGTATACGCTTTGATCAGCCGGGCCACATACCACCGCATGGCGGCGGGCAGATCGTAGCTGCAGCCTGCGGTGCACCAGTGATACACAAGGCCGCGGGCCGCCACCATCAGCCAGCCGGCGATCTGCTCGGCACGGTCGGCCCCGCGCAGGCTGCCGCTTTGCAGCCCGGCAGCAACCAGCTTGGTCAGCAAGCCCACCATACCGTCGGCCGGGTCGCGGTTGAACCAAGGGTTGTCGGCGTTGTACAAAAGCCGGGTCAGCCGGGGGCCGCTTGTTTTGCTGGAATACAGGGCATAGTGGTCAAAAAAGGCCAGTATGCGCTGCGCCGGGTCGGGCTGGGTCAGCTGAGGAGCCACCGTTTCGGTAAAATAGCGGTCGGCCAGCCGGTAGGTTTCGTAATACACTTCCATCTTGTTGGTATAGTGATGGTAAAAGGTACCCACCGACACCCCGGCCCGGGCCACAATGTCCCGCACGGTGATCTGTTCAAATTCCCGCTCGGCCAACAGCTGGTTGGCGGCGTAAAACAGCTTGTCCTTGGTTTGCTCGGCCTGCTGGCGGCGCTTGTTTTTCTGCTGCATAAGGCGGCCCCTTTTCGCTGTAATTGATAGGATATAAAAAGTGTACCGTATTGCCGCCGCTTTGGCAAGAAACGAGGCCCAAACTTAACCGTCACGCATGCACACACACGCCCCCTGTTTTTGTAACCCTGTGCACAAAGTTGTATAACACCCCCTTTTGTTTCGACAAATATATTGAAAACGCCAAATTCACATGACATAATAATAACAAGGTCGTTGAACTTGTTCAATCAGTTCAACTGTTTTCGGAAGAGAGAGAAAATTTTTATCAAAGGAGAGAACATTCATGGCAAAGTTCATCACTGCACGCGAAGCTGCCGCATTGATCCCCGACGGCGCCACCGTTGGTCTGGCCGGCATGGGCCTTTCGGGCTGGGCCGAGGAAGTGGCCTGCGCCATCCGCGACCGTTACAAGGAAACCGGCCACCCCTGCAACCTGAACCTGAAGCAGGGCAGCGCCATGGGCGACTGGGGCTACGGCAACAACTTCATCGGCTGGAACCGCTCCAAGCGCGAGGGCGGCCCCGACACCGAGCACGGCAACCGCGGCGTTACCCGCTTTGGTGAAGCCGGCCCCGGCCTGATCACCCGCTGGACCGGCGCCCACGTGGGCAGCGCCTTTACCCTGCGCGACCAGGCCATCCGCAACGAACTGAAGAGCTGGTGCCTGCCCCAGGGCGTTATCATCAACCTGTGGCGCGAGATCGGCGCCGGCCGCCCCGGCCTGATCACCAAAACCGGCCTTGGCACCTTTGTGGACCCCCGCGTGGAAGGCGGCTGCATGAACCAGGCTGCCCGCGACAGCGGCGAGACCGTGGTAAAGGTGATCGAGTTTGAGGGCGAGGAGTACCTGTTCTACCCCAGCTTCAAGTGCGACGTGGCCCTGCTGCGCGGCACCATTGCCGACGAGCACGGCAACATCAGCTTTGCCCACGAAAGCGTGATCAACGAAGGCTTTGCGGTGGCCAACGCGGTCAAGCACCACGGCGGTATCGTCATTGTACAGGTCGAGTATCTGGCACAGGCCAACAGCCTGAACCCCAAAGAGATCAAGATCCCCGGCAATCTGGTGGACTACGTGGTACAGGCCCGCGACCCCATGAGCTGCTGGCAGGCCGAGGGCGATTACTGGGAGCCCAGCTTCAGCGGCCAGATCCGCAAGCCCATGAAGGCCATTGAGCCGCTGCCCTTTGACGAACGCAAGGTCATCTGCCGCCGCGTTGCCATGGAACTGAAGAAGGGCGACACGGTCAACCTGGGCGTGGGCATGCCCGCCGACGTTTCCAAGGTGGTCAACGAGGAAGGCCTGATCGAGCATGTGCTGATGAGCACCGAAAGCGGCATGGTGGGCGGTGTGCCCAGCGCCCTGCCCAGCTTTGGCAGCGCCTACAACCCCGAAGCCATTATCACCCCCAACGAAATGTTCGACTTCATCAGCGGCGGCGGCCTGAACATGACCTGCCTTGGCATTGGTGAAGTGGACAAGTACGGCAACAACAACGTCAGCCGTATGGGCAAGCGTCTGACCGGCCCCGGCGGCTTTATCGACATTACCGCCACCACCCCCAAGGTCATCTTTGCCGGCACCCTGATGGGCAAGGCCAAGCTGCAGGTGGGCGACGGCAAGCTGACCGTGCTGGAAGAGGGCACCATCCAGAAATTTGTGGACACCGTTGGTCAGGTGACCTTCGCCGGCCAGTACAGCCCCGAAGGTCAGGAAGTGCTGTATGTGACCGAGCGCGCTGTCTTCAAGCTGATCGACGGCAAGGTTACCCTGATCGAGGTTGCCCCCGGCATCGACGTGGAAAAGGACGTGATCGCCGCTATGGGCTTCCGCCCCGAGATCAGCCCCGAGCTGAAGACCATGGACCCCGGCATCTTCTGCGAAACCTGGGGCGGTCTGGGCGAATACCTGAACTAAGGAAGAAAGGCCACCGGCCTTTTTCCGGCTCCCGGAACGGGCCGGTTATAGAACGAAAGAGAAACCTGTAAGGAGGAAACGACATGATCCTTTCGGAAAAGCACCAGATGATGCGCAAGCTGTACCGTCAGTTTGCCGAGACCGAGTTTACCCCCGAGCTGCTGGACCAGCTGGAGGAAACCGGTGAGTTCAACTGGGACATGCACAACCTGATGAGCAAATACGGCTTTATGGGCGTGAAGATCCCCACCCAGTACGGCGGCCAGGGCGCCGACAGCCTTGCCTACGTGCTGATGGTGGAAGAGTTTGCCCGCGTCAGCCCTGTGCTGTCCATCTACGCCAACACCTCCAACTCGCTGGGCGCCGGCCCCCTGCTGTTCTGCGGCACCGAAGAGCAGAAGCAGAAGTACGTTACCCCCGTGGCCAAGGGCGAGAAGATCCTGGTGTTCGGCCTGACCGAGCCCGGCGCCGGTTCTGACGCCGGCGGCACCCAGACCACCGCTGTGCAGGACGGCGACTACTTCATCCTGAACGGCCGCAAGACCTTTATCTCGGGTGCCCCCTTTGCCGACTACTGCGTGGTGTACGCCAAAACCGACCCCACCCAGCGCGGCAGCCGCGGCATTTCGATGTTCATTGTGGACATGAAGCTGCCCGGCGTTTCCACCGGCAAGCCCGAGCACAAGATGGGCATCGTGGGCTACCCCACCAGCGACGTGATCCTCGAGAATGTGCGGGTGCACAAGAGCGATCTGCTGGGCCCCCTGCACAAGGGCTTTGCCACCGCCATGAAGACGTTGGACGGCGGCCGTCTGGGCATGGCTGCGCAGGCACTGGGCATTGCTCAGGGCGCCTTTGAAGAGGCCGTCAAGTACTCGAAGGAGCGCAAGCAGTTCGGTCAGCCCATCTCCAAGTTCCAGGGCATCAGCTTTATGATCGCCGACATGGCCACCGAGATCGAGGCTGCCCGCCAGCTGATCTACTCCACCGCCGTCCGCAAGGATGCCGGCGACCCCGAAAGCAGCAAGCTGTGCGCCATGTGCAAGCTGTACGCTGCCGAAATGTGCAACCGTGTTGCCTACAAGGCCGTACAGATCCACGGCGGCTACGGCTACATTAAGGAGTACAAGGTCGAACGCTTCTACCGCGACGCCCGCATCACCTCCATCTACGAAGGCACCAGCCAGGTGCAGCAGATGGTCATTTCGGGCAGCGTGCTGAGATAAGGAGGAACCCGCCATGAAATTTATCGTCTGTGTCAAGCAGGTGCCCGACACCTCCGGCAAGGTTGCCGTTAAGGCCGACGGCACCATGGACCGTGCCAGCATGGCCACCATCACCAACCCCGATGATATGAACGCCGTTGAGGCCGCTCTGGCCCTGAAGGACGCCAACCCCGGCGCCAAGGTCGTTGTTGTTTCCATGGGTCCCCCGCCGGCCGCTGCCATGCTGCGCGAGCTGCTGGCCATGGGTGCCGACGAAGCCGTTCTGATCAGCGGCCGCGAGTTTGGCGGCAGCGACACCTTCGCCACCAGCCAGATCATTGCCGGCGCGCTGGCCCACATGGGCATTGAGGAAGACGATGTGATCTTCTGCGGCCGTCAGGCCATCGACGGCGACACCGCCCAGGTTGGCCCCCAGATCGCCGAAAAGCTGAACATTCCCCAGATCACCTACGCCACTGACATCAAGCTGGAAAACGGCACCGTTACCGTCAAGCGTATGCTGGAAGACGGCTACATGACCATCCAGACCCAGACCCCCTGCCTGGTGACCTGCATCAAAGAGCTGAACACCCCCCGTTACATGACCGTAAAGGGCATTCTGGAGTGCGACCAGAAGCCCTACACCGTGTACGATTTCAACACCCTGAAGGACGAACCGCTGATCGAGCTGGACACCATCGGCCTGAAGGGCAGCCCCACCAACGTGTACAAGTCCTTCTCGCCCCCGGTCAAGGGTGCGGGCCAGATGGTTGCCGCCGACAAGGCCGGCATCGACGGCCTGTTCCACACTCTGGCTGAGAAGCACATCATTTAAGGAGGAGCGCAATTATGGCAAACTTTGTAAATACCGACCTGAGCGCCTTCCACGGCGTATGGGTTTTCTGTGAGCAGCGCGAAGGCGTGATCAACCCCACCAGCTTCGAGCTGCTGAGCGAAGGCCGCAAGCTGGCCGACGACTTGGGCGTAGAGCTGTGCGGCGTGCTGCTGGGCGACAATGTGGCCGACAAGGCCCAGGCTCTGGGCGGCTACGGCGCCGACAAGGTGTATGTGTGCGAAAGCCCCCTGCTGCACTACTACACCACCGATGCCTACACCAAGGTGATCTGCGATCTGGTGATGGACAAGAAGCCCGAGATCTTCCTGATCGGCGCCACCAACATCGGCCGCGATCTGGGCCCCCGCTGCGCAGCCCGCCTGCACACCGGCCTGACCGCCGACGCCACCCATCTGGACATTGACACCGCCAAGTACGTTGACTTCCTGCGTACCACCTCCACCATCGAAGTGGACAAGCTGAAGTGGGATATGAACGACAAGGGTCTGAAGATGACCCGTCCCGCCTTTGGCGGCCACCTGATGGCCACCATCATCTGCCCCCGCTTCCGCCCCCAGATGTCTACCGTTCGCCCCGGCGTGCTGAAGTGCGCCCCCTTCGATGAAGCCAAGGCTGCCGCCTGCGTGGTGGAACACTGCCCCGTCGAACTGGCTGAGAGCGATCTGAAGACCAAGGTGCTGGAAGTGGTGAAGGAAGCCAAGGCCATGGTCGACCTGATCGGCGCTGAGATCATTGTTTCGGTGGGCCACGGCATCTCGAAGGATCCCGCTAAGGGCATCGAGCTGGCCAAGCAGCTGGCCGACGCACTGGGCGGCGGCGTTCTGGGCGCTTCCCGTGCCGCTGTGGACGAAGGCTGGCTGAGCGCCGACCATCAGGTTGGCCAGACCGGCAAAACCGTGCGCCCCAAGATCTATGTGGCGCTGGGCATCTCCGGTGCCATCCAGCACAAGGCCGGCATGCAGGATTCCGAGTACATCATTGCGGTCAACTCCAACGCTTCCGCCCCCATCTTTGAGGTGGCCGACTACGGCATCGTGGGCGATCTGTACAGCGTGGTGCCCATGATGATCGAAGCCTGCAAGGCTGCCAAGGGCTAAAATCTGACATTTCCTCTCCTTTTTCTCTTCCTTTCGGCCTTGCTGTTGGCGCACCGCATCCCCTGTCCGGTGCGGTGCGCCCGGCAATGGCTGGCCGAGAAAAAGGCTGTGTTCTGCCGCGGCAAACCACCCGGCACAAAGGAGTTTTACCAATGAAAAAAAGTACCCCGCTGCAGTATGTGTGGCGCGCCGGCATCTACTGCCTGGGTCTGCTGTTCCTTGCATTGGGCGTGGCCGTTTCGGTCAACAGCAATCTGGGTGTTTCGCCGGTCAACTCGCTGCCGTACGTTGTCAGCCTGATCGTAAACGTGCCCATGGGCACCTGCGTTACCGCAGTGTTCTGCTTTTACATTCTGCTGCAGTTCATTCTGCTGGGCAAAAAGTTTAACCCCCTCAACCTGCTGCAGATCGTGTTTTCCACCATCTTTGGCTACTTTGTCAACTTTGCCAAGGCACTGGTGGGCGACTGGGCCATTCCCACCTACGCGGGCAAGCTGGTGATGCTGGCCATCAGCATCGTTCTGATCGCCATTGGTGTGCTGCTGTACATGGACGTGCAGCTGGTGCCCATGCCCATGGAGGGCCTGAGCTCCACCCTGGCCCAGAAGATGAATGTGCCCTTCCCCAAGATGAAGACCATTGTGGACTGCCTTGTTGTGATTATCGGTGTGGTGCTGTGCTTTGTGTTCCTGCACCGGCTGGACGGCATCCGCGAGGGCACCATCATCACCGCCATGGTGACCGGCAAGGTGATCGCTGTGCTGAAGCCCTACCTGACCCCGGTGGTTACCAAGATCTGTTTCGGCGAGTAATCTTCAAAGAGAGACCTCTCCCAAGGACCTCCTTTTTACACGAAAAGCCCCCGGCTGCGGTTTTGTGTGTGCCGCACCCGGGGGCTTTTCGTGCTTTGAGGGCAGGCCGCAAAAGAAACACCGGCCCCGCCGTGAGGTGCCCCCTGTCAAGTAGACAGTCAAAAAAGAAAATCTTCGGTTGGTATTCCCTCCCTGCTGCGCAGCAGGGAGGGAATTTCTTATGCAGCATAGGCAAAATGAAATTCTATTGGTGTCATGCAGC
>JAFULE010000134.1 GCA_017483235.1 Faecalibacterium sp.
TGAATGTTCTCCCAGATGGCCTGGCCGTAGGGGCGCAGGATCACAAAGCCCTTTACGCTGGAATACTCGATCAGCTCCGCCTTGGTGCAGATGTCCGTATACCACTGTGCAAAGTTTTCTTCCTGGCTGGTAATGGCCTTTACCAGCTTGTTGTTGTCTTTTGCCATAATGATTATCCTCCTGTGGCCGTGCGCCAAACGGCTTGCGTTCCGCACGAACCCAAATTAAAAAGCCCCGGGCACGCGGCAGGGCATACCCGGGGCGTTTTCCGAATTTGCCGGTCGAACTCAGTCGGCCTTCTTGGCTTCTACATAGCGCACCACGTCGCCAACGGTGTGCATGCCCTCGATGGCTTCGTCGGGGATCTCGATGCCGAACTCGTCCTCCAGGGTCATGATCATGTCCACAACGTCCAGGCTGTCGGCGTCAAAGTCGTTCAGAATGTCGCTGTCCATAGTGATGGTTTCGGGGTCGTCGATGCCCAGCTGCTCAGCCAGGAAACCGCGGATGCTCTCAAAAGTATCCATAATCGCAGAACTCTCCTTGCTCTATTCTTTAGATTGAAACTAAACCACAAAGGCTTCTATTTCTTTATAGCCCATGCCGTGCGTGTTGTCAAGGGCTATTTTGTGAACAGACGCTGCTGTGAAAAAAAGATTTTTTTGCCGCTTGTCAGCCTGCCCCCCGGCGCGTATACTATAACCCAGAATCATCACGAGGGAGAGCGAACCATGAAGCTTCAGTTTACCAAAATGCAGGGCTGTGCCAACGACTATATCTATGTCGACTGCCGCAGCACCGGTGTGCCTGCCGACATTGCTGCGTTGTCGGTGCAGCTTTCGGCCCGGCGTTTTTCGGTGGGGGCCGACGGCATTATCTGCATCTGTGCGGGTGAAACCTCCGGCGCCGACGGCAAAATGCGCATCTTCAATGCCGACGGCAGCGAGGCAAAAATGTGCGGCAACGGGGTGCGCTGTGTGGCCCAGTGGCTGCGCGAGCACGAGCCCGCCTGCGCCGACAAGCCGGAACTGCGCATCGATACCCTCAGCGGCTGCAAGGTGATTCGGTATCTGCCCCACGGGCGCTGGCAGGTGGAAATGGGCCAGTACAGCCTGCAGGCCGATGTGCTGCCCGCTGCCGATCTGCAAGGTGAACTGCTGAATGTTCCCCTTGTGGTGGACGGCCACAGCTGGCAGGTGACCTGTGTGAACGTGGGCAACCCCCATTGTGTTACGGTGGTGCCGGATGTGGACAGCCTGAATCTGGAGCAGATCGGCCCCCATTTCGAGCATCACCCCTGCTTCCCCGAAGGGGTAAACACCGAATTTGTGCAGCAGCTGGACGCCACCCACCTGAAAATGCGTGTATGGGAGCGCGGCAGCGGCGAGACCTGGGCCTGCGGAACCGGCACCTGCGCCACCGTGATCGCTATGGTAGAGCTGGGCCTTTGCCCCGCCGATACCGATGTTGCAGTGCAGCTGCGCGGCGGCGAGCTGACCATTCGGGTAGATGCTGCCCAAAAGCGTGTATGGATGACCGGCCCGGCCCAGACCGTATACGAGGGCTGTGCACTGCTGTAACTGTAAAAAAAGAGAAAGAACACCCCCGGCCAACAGGTCGGGGGTGTTCTTTGTTGCTTGGGCTATGGCTTATTCGGCGGGGTCGGTCATCAGCTCTTTGATCGAAGCCACGGTACCGGCCAGATCCTGCAGGTTGGAAGGGATGATCAGCTTGGTGGCGCGGCCGTCGGCTACCTTGGCCAGCGCTTCCAGACTGCGCAGGGCCAGCACCTTGTCGCTGGGCACTGCCTCGTTCAGCAGCCGCAGCGCGTCGGCGTTTGCCTGCTGCACCGCCAGAATGGCCTGGGCTTCGCCTTCGGCTTCCAGAATGCGTTGCTGCTTGACCGCGTCGGCGCGCAGAATGGCCGATTCCTTTTCGCCCTCGGCAGCGGTGATAGCGGCCTGCTTTTCACCCTCGGCCTTCAGAATGATGGCGCGCTTTTCGCGCTCGGCCTTCATCTGTTTTTCCATGGCGTCCTGAATTTCGCGCGTGGGAATGATGTTTTTTACCTCAACGCGGTTCACCTTGATGCCCCACTTGTCGGTGGCTTCGTCCAGCGTGGCAGTGATCTGGGTGTTGATGGTGTCGCGGCTGGTCAGGGTGTGGTCCAGCTCCAGCTCACCGATGATGTTGCGCAGAGTGGTGGCCGACAGGCTTTCGATGGCCGAAATGGGATGATTGACACCATAGGTGTACAGCTTGGCATCCATTACCTGAAAGAACACCACCGTGTCGATCTGCATGGTAACGTTGTCGCGGGTGATCACCGGCTGCGGGGGAAAGTCGGCCACCTGTTCTTTCAGGCTGACTTTTTTGGCCACACGGTCGATAAAGGGTACCAGAATGTGCACGCCGGCATCCCAGGTGGCATAATAACGGCCCAGACGCTCGATGACATACACGTTGGCCTGAGGCACGATCTTGATGCCGCCCACTACAACCATCAGCAGAAGAACGATCAGAATCAGAATAAAGGGCATACAAACCTCCTTTGTTTCATGCCGGAAACGGTCATACCGATGCGGTGGAATGCTCCGGCTGCGGTTCCACGATCAAAACGGTGCTTTGCATGTCGAACACCCGGCATTGCTGCCCGGCTTCCAGAATGGCCTCGCCCCGGCCACGGGCAGCCCAGTCCACCCCGTCCAGCCGCACCCGGCCGGTTTTGCCCGGCACAATGGGTTCCAGCACGGTGGCGTTGCGGCCAATGTTGCGGTCGGCGTTGGTGGGTTCGATGCGGCGCTGCCGCATTTTTTCTACCAGTGGGCGGGTACACAGCAGCGCAAGGATGCTGACTGCCACAAACACGATGCTTTGCACCAGCCAGTGGTCAAACACCAAGCTTGTCAGCAGCGCAGCCACCGCACCCACCGCAAACCAGATGCACACCAGGCTGACTGTGTTCGCTTCCAGAACTACCAGTGCAGCGGCGATCACCAGCCAGAAAATCGAATCCATGGCCATGTTGTTTCCCTCCCTTTGCCGGGTTGTTACTGTTATTGTATTCGTTCCCCCAGGGGGAAAGTCAAGCGGATTTTGTGAATTTTTAGCTCTTGTGCCCATAATTGGCAGAAAAGACAAAAACGCGCCGCCCTTTTTGGCAGGGCGGCGCGAAATTGGTGGCAATCGGTTGAAATATCACAGCGGGCTGTGTCGTACCTGCGGTTATTTGTAGTCAAAATAGCTGTGGTCGGGGTTGTGGCCGTTTTCTTCCACCAGAATGGTAAAGCCCAGCGGATTTACCTCGGTCATCTTATAGCCTACCGGCTCCACCAGATAGTGGTTGGTGCGGTTGATGATGATTTCAGCGGTTTCGAATTTGCCCACCCGGCGGTAATGCAGCACACCGCCGTCAGCCTTCACCAGCTGGAAGGTTCCTCCGGCAAAGGCCTCGCAGCTTTTGCGCAAAGCCGACAGCTGACTGATCACCGGGCGCAGACGCTCTTCGGTGCTGTTCCAGTCGAAATAACCGCGGTTAAAGGGATCGCGGTAGCCCTGCATCCCAATCTCGTCACCATAGTACACGCAGGGTACACCGGGCAGGGTAAAGGCCATGGCATAGGCCATCTTCAGCCGCTTGATGCCCATGTCGAACTGCAGGGCGGTCAGCCGGCGGCCGGCCTGCCAGTCGCGGTCGTGACTGCCCAAGGGTTCATCCTGCAGGTAGGTGATGGCACGCTCGGTGTCGTGGGTGGAAACAAAGTTCAGCAGGGTGTCCAGTGCAGGCTTGGGATAGTTCTGGCAGATGGTCAGAATGCTGCGGGCGGTGTTTTCGGCGCTTTGGCCGCGGATAAAATCCAGCACCGCATTGCGGAAGGGGTAGTTCATCACGCTGTCCAGCCCCTTGCCCAGCAGATAATTGCGGCGGGCGCCAAAGCCGAACTTGTTGGTGGCGTCCTCCCACACTTCACCGATCAGCAGTTTGTCCTCACCGTGACGTTTGACGGCACAGCGCACTTTTTCAATGAATTCGTCCGGCAGCTCGTCGGCCACGTCCAGCCGGAAGCCGGAGGCCCCCCGCTGCATCCAGGTGTCGATCACACCACCCTCGCCGGTGATGAATTCCACATAGCTGGGGTTCAGCTCGTTTACCTCGGGCAGGGTCTCAAAGCCCCACCAGCTGCGGTAGCCGGCTTTGTACCTGGCATCAAAGTCATACCAGGTGCGGTAGGGGCTGTGCACATCGTGGTAAGCGCCGCCCGGGCCGTAGCGGCCTTCGCGATTGAAATAGATGCTGTCCGACCCGGTATGACTGAATACACCGTCCAGCAGAATGCGAATGCCCCGTTTGGCAGCGGCGCGGCACAGCTGGGTAAACTGCTCGTTGGTACCCAAAAGCGGGTCGGCGTTCAGGTAGTCGGCGGTGTTGTACCGGTGGTTGGCGTGGGCCTCAAAGATGGGGTTCAGGTAGATGTAGGTAACACCCAGTTCCTGCAGATAAGGCAGCTTCTGTTCAATGCCGGCAAAATCGCCGCCGTAATAGTCCATGTTGATATGGCCGCCTACCTCCAGCAGGCCGTGGTAGGGGATGGCGGTTTTGTCGGCGCGGTACAGCCGGTCGGCCCAGGGCATGGGCTTGTTCTTTTCGCCCTCGTAAAAGCGGTCGGGGAAAATCTGGTAAAAGGTGCCGTTTTTCACGCAGTCCGGCGTAACAAAATCTGGCTCATACACCGTAA
>JAFULE010000135.1 GCA_017483235.1 Faecalibacterium sp.
CCCGCGTTGACGATGGTTTTGACAAAGTTCTTGCCATAGTAGCTGTACAGCCATGCGGTGCGCAGGATGAAATGCCGATGGCAGAACTGCTGCACATATTTTTCACCCATCAACTTGGTGGAACCATAGGCACTGATGGGGCCGGGCAGGCAGCCCTCGTCCTGCGGGATGCCGCCGTTTTCGTGGCCGCTGAACACATAGTCGGTGGAAACATGCACCAATCGGGCGCCCACCTTTTCGGCAGCCTGCGCCAGATTGCGGGGGCCCAGAGCGTTTGCCTTGAAGGCGTCGTCGTGGTTGGTTTCACAGCCATCCACATTGGTGTAGGCCGCGCAGTTGATGATCACATCCGGCCGCTGGCGGCGCACAAATTCGTCCACCGCCTTATAGCTGGAGATGTCCAGTTCTGGCAGGTCCACCGGAATGACGGTAGCGCTGCGCAGCTTTTCGGGGATGGGGCCGATCTCGCTGCAGCCCTGCCGCAGCTGCTTTTGCAGTTCGGTGCCCAGCTGACCCTTACAGCCCGTGATGATAATTTTCATACAGAACCTCTCAGTATCTCAGCTTATCGTCGGCCACATTCTTCAGATGCTGGCCGTAGGGGCTTTTGCCGTAGCGGGCAGCCGACTCCAGCAGCTTTTCCTTCGAGATCCAGCCGTATTTGTAGGCAATCTCTTCGGGGGCGCTGATTTTAATGCCCTGACGCTGTTCGATCATCCGCACAAAGTTGGCGGCATCCACCAGGCTGTCCATCGTGCCGGTGTCCAGCCAGGCAAAACCACGGCCCAGCAGCTGCACATCCAACCGATCCTGCTTGAGGTACATATCGTTGAGGGTGGTGATCTCCAGTTCGCCGCGGGCGCTGGGCTTTACCTCGTTTGCCATGGCGCTGACACTCTTGGGGTAGAAATACAGGCCGGTGATGGCGTAGTTCGATTTGGGCTTGGCGGGCTTTTCTTCCACCGAGATCACCTTGCCGTCGGAATCAAATTCCACAATGCCGAACCGTTCGGGGTCGTTGACATAATAACCGAACACGGTGGCACGGCTGTGCTTTTCAGCATTGGCGGCGGCCGCCTTCAGGATGCGAGAAAAGCCGTTGCCGTAGAAGATATTATCGCCCAGAATCATGGCGCAGCTGTCGTCGCCAATGAATTCTTCGCCCAGAATAAAGGCCTGTGCCAGGCCGTCGGGCGAGGGCTGCACCTTGTACTGCAGGCGAATGCCGTACTGGCTGCCATCGCCCAGCAGGTGCTCGAACCGGGGGGTATCCTCGGGGGTAGAGATGATGAGGATATCCTGAATACCGGCCAGCATCAGGGTGGAAAGCGGGTAGTAGATCATCGGCTTATCGTACACGGGCAGCAGCTGCTTGCTGGTGACCATGGTAAGTGGATAAAGCCGGGTGCCGGCACCGCCGGCGAGAATGATACCTTTCATTGTGTGCACTCCTTTTTATTTAGAAAAGTTGTGCAGCTTAATTCAAAGCGGAGCTGCGTCCGCTGTCAACAAATCAAAGACGGAAGCCCCATTTGCCAAAATAACGCAGCATACTTTTCAGCTGCATTTTAAAATGGGAACCGTCGGTGTGGGGGGCACGGTGCCATGCGTGGATGGCAGTGAACTGGGGCAGCAGATATACGCTGCCCTTCTGCCGGGCCTTTTGGGTCAGGTCGGCATCCTCCACATACATAAAATACTGTTCGTCAAAGCCGCCGATGTCACGCAGTACATCGGTGCGCACCGCCGAAAAGCTGCCGGTGCAGAACTCGATCTCGGTGGGCTTTGAAAGGTCAGCGTCTGCCATCACATACCGGTCGTTGAACCCTTTCAGGAACGAAAGCTGCGGCAGCTGGCGGTACACAAGGGCCAGCGCGCTGCATTTTTGCAGCGGCAGCACCTGCGGGGTGCCGTCCGGGAAGGTAAGTGCCGGGCGAGCCATAACTGCCTGTGGGTGCTGGGCCAGCCAGTCTGCCATGCCGCACAGCACATCGCTCTGCAGCAGAATATCGGGGTTGAGAATGAAGTGGAAGTCGCTGTTCAGCAGCGGCAGCACGGTGTTGTGGCCGGTGCCAAACCCGCCGTTTACCGTGCGGCGGATCAGCTGCACCTGCTGGCCCTGCCCTGCCGCCAGTCGGCCGCTATCCAGCGCCTGCTGCAGCTCCTCGCCGCTGCCGTCGGGGCTGGCATTGTCCACCAGATACAGGGTGATGGGGTATTTTTTGGTATGCAAAAGCACCGAAGCGGCCGCATTCAGGGCTTCTTCGGCACCGCGGTATACCACAATGCTGGCAGACAGATTGAGCATGGCGTTCCTCCGGGAGCATTTTTTACAACACTGCTCTAACTTTAACTATATCACAAACCCACTGTTTTGTACAGACATAGAACAAGCCGCAGCCTGTAAAAACAGACTGCGGCTTGCGGTCATATCAGGGAATTATGCGTACATTCTCAGGCCAGAATGGGCTTCAGTGCCTCGGCCAGAGCGTCCTTCTGGGCCTGAGCCTCGGCCAGATCCTTGCCCAAAGTGGTGAAGTAGGTCTTGATCTTGGGCTCGGTGCCGGAGGGACGAACCACGACGGTGGCGCCGTTCTCCAGAGTGTAGATCAGAACGTTGGCAGCGGGCAGGCCGGTTTCCTCGGTCTTCTTGTAGTCGACGACCTTGGCAACGGGAATGCCGGCGAACTCCTTGGGAGGATTGGTGCGCAGGCCTTCCATGATGCCGGCCATCTTGTCCATGCCGGACAGGCCGGGGAACTCGTAGCTGTCCACCTTGTTCAGGTAACGGCCGTACTGAGCGTAGATCTCTTCCAGACGCTGCTTGATGGAAGAACCGATGCTGCGGTAGTAAGCAGCCATCTCGCAGATGAGCATCGAGCCGATGACGGCGTCCTTATCGCGGACATAGGGGCCGGCCAGATAGCCGTAGCTTTCTTCGAAACCGAAGATGAAGCGATCCACTTCGCCGGCAGCTTCCAGATTGGCGATCTCATCGCCGATCCACTTGAAGCCGGTCAGAACATTGCGCATTTCAACACCATAGTGCTTGGCAACAGCATCGGCCAGCGGGGTGGAAACGATGGACTTGACCGTGACGGGGTTGGCAGGCATGGTGCCCTTTTCGATGCGGCCGGCGCAGATGTAGTCCAGCAGCAGAACGCCCATTTCGTTGCCCGAAACCAGCTCGTAGCTGCCGTCGGGGCACTTCATGGCAAAGCCGACACGGTCAGCATCGGGGTCGGTGGC
>JAFULE010000136.1 GCA_017483235.1 Faecalibacterium sp.
CGCCGGCGGCATAGGTGCCGTAATACAGCATACCGCATTTGGCCCGCAAAGCACTGCGGTTCAGCGGTTTTTCCATGGGTTTTGCATCGGTCATAAAATTCCCTCCCGTTCGCTGCATCAGCAACGTTATAATGTGTTCCAGAATGTCGGTTCCGGAAGTTGGTCGGTCACCAGCGCGGCAAGCTGTGCTTCAAAGGTGGCTTTGTCCACTTCAGTTCCATTTACGGTGTAATAGGGGCAGGGGGCGGGCTCTTCACCTTCCATCCGCTCCCAGCGTTCAAACAGCTGTGCCGTCTGTTCCATGGTACCGTCGCTGCGATAGCGGAACAGGGTATAGCTGCGGCTGCCGCCAAGATCGTACTGCCGCACCATGGTGCCGCTGCGCAGCGGGTAATCCCGGCAGTTGCCCTCGGCAGCGTCGCTGTTCCAGCACCAAAGCTGATCGTTTTCAAAATGAAAAACACCATTGTAGCCTTCGGGCGAACCTGCCATCTGCACCAGAAGTTCATCGGCACCGTCGCCGTCCAGATCAAGATACGCATATTCGTAGCAGATGCCCAGCATGCTGAACTGCGGCACCCACCAGCGGGCAGAATCCTCTTCGTTCAAAAGGGAAGTATCGCCGGCCAGCAGCGCGGTGTAGGCCTGCTGTGCGGTAAGAAAGGAAGCTTCGATTTTGGGATATTCCACGCTGTCGTAATAGTGGCTCCACTCGGCAGCATAGCCCACAAAGCCGGCGGCTTCCATGGCGGTTTGCAGCGCGGTGGCGTGCTTTGCGGCTTCGGCAGAAACATCGCTGTAATCCCGGTCGGCCCGGGCGTCAAACTGGTCAAAGCCGCTGGGCATGGCAAGTTCTTTGCCGTCAAGAGTTACCAATGTTACATCCACCGTGTTGCCGCGGGTATGGCCCAGATACCCGGTGGCCGGGTCGGATACATAGGCCGGGTCAGGGCAGGCCTGCCACAGGGCCTGTTGTGCTTCCATGGGGCGGTAGGCGTCCCAGATTTTCAGGCTGTAGCCCTGCTGGTTCAGCAGCTGCTGTGCCTTGACCAGCTTTTTTACGGTGCCGTACCGCAGCTGTGGTTCGGTAAAGCTGTACAGCGGCATGCCGGTCAGATTGTCGGCAGTGGCATATTTCAGATCTACAAACAGATTGGGGATGTAATCTCGCACCGTTACCAGTACCGCATCGCTTGTGGGAATGGGGGCAGTGCTGCTGGCAAGCACACCCTCCGGCAAAACGGGATCGGACGGCGCAGCAGGGGCAGACTGCGGCTCATCCTCTGCCAAAGGCTGATTCGCCTGCGGCTGTGCAGCGCTGCCCAGCATGGCCCCGCAGCCTGCAAGGGTGGCGCACAGCATCAGTGCAAGCAGTATGGCACCTTTGCCGTGTTTGGTGGGCTGCTTGATCTGCAGCAGGCGGGTGCGTAAAAATTCTTTGCCGCCGCCGTTCAGCGTTGTGGCAGGGGCGTAGCGGGGCATGGTACTGTCGGCTGCGTAGGCCAGCAGAGTGTTGCCGTAACAGCGGCGGCCGATTTCGGTCATGCGGGCGGTCACAGCTTCGTCACAGGCCAGCTCACAATCCTGTTCCATCATGTGAAGAATGGCTGGGATCAGCGGGTTGAACCAGTGCAAAGCACGGGCGCTAATCCCCAGCCATTTCAGCCACAGATCATGCCGGCTGTGGTGGATCATCTCGTGCCGCAGCAGGCAGCGCAGCACATCGCTTTGCCCGTTTTTGGCATAGGCGTGGGCGGGCAGCACCAATACCGGCCGCAGCAAACCCAGCAGCATGGGTACCCGGGTGGCACTGCTGCACACCAGCCGTACCGAAAAAAGTCCATCCAGCTGCCCATACATCTGGCGAAAAATGGCCAGATCCTCCGGGTCAGGGGCGATGCCCTCGCGTTTTAAGTTCCGGCGCAGCCGCAGATAGGCCAATAGGGTGCTGCCAAGGCACAGCGCTGCTCCGGTGGCCCATACAGAAAATAGAAATCTTTCAATGGGGGGCAGTTTTACAAGGGCCTGGGGAGCAGAAGAAGGCGGT
Source organism: Faecalibacterium sp. (assembly GCA_017483235.1). Classification (GTDB taxonomy): domain Bacteria; phylum Bacillota; class Clostridia; order Oscillospirales; family Ruminococcaceae; genus Faecalibacterium. The sequence goes on from JAFULE010000136.1 coordinate 2,048, forward strand.
GAAACTGCCGGCGCAGAGTGCTCGCTCTGCGGTTGGTCGGCAGCTGTGCCGGCATCTGTTTCGGCGCGTGTCCCAACGGTGAAATCGGGAACAGTTTGCTGCTGTGGCGGCGGGATCATGCTCTGGGCAGCAGATGGTGGGGAAAACACCTGAGCCATCAAACTGTTCGGCAGGCCAAAGGGCAGAACCAGACGCAGCAGCACCACAAGCCACAGCCAGCAAAAGGCAGCAGGGGGCAAACGCCGCCCCGCCAATTTGCGGCACAGCCATACCAATATTGCCAGAATGCTGCCCGAAAGGCTGAGCGAAAGCAAAAGTTTTAAAAAATCGGTCACAGGCTCACTTCCTTTTGCTGCCCTCGTCGGGGGCGTTGAACAGCGCCGAAAGCTCGGCAAAATCGGCCTCGGTCAGTTGGCCTTCATCCACCAGCGCGGCCACCAATCGCTTGGCATTGCCGCCAAACATCTGCTGCACCAGGCTGTGGGCACTGCGCCGGCTGCATTCTTCCTCGGTTACCAGCGCACTGTACACCCCGCGGCGCACCAGCTGGATCAACCCTTTCTCCTGCATGCGGCGCAAAAGGGTTTTGGTGGTGGAATCGGCCCAGCCGCGGGCGGTATACAGCCGGCGGCACAGCTCGCTTAAAGCCAGCGGCTCGCCGGCGGCCCAGAATACCTGCAGAATTTCCAGTTCGCTGTCCTGTAGTTTTTCCTGTTTTGTCCACATAAAAATACCTCTGAGTTAAAAGTTTACGAATGTAGTCTTTGAGCTTAGTTTACAGCGGTAGACTTTTGGTGTCAATAGCTTTGCAATGAAAAATGCAAAAAAAGACAGCCCTCTGTGCCCGGTCGGGGCACAGAGAGCTGCTGTGGCAGGATGGTTATGCGTTGTACCGCAGTTTGTCAGCCGAAAGGCTTTGCAGCACCGGCAGCATGGCGGCAGCCTCGGCCTTGGCGGCGGGCAGATCCATATCCCGGTAGTTGCCGCATTCCGGCTCGCTGGCGCCGGGCACAGCCCCTTCAAAAGCGGCCATAAAGGCAAAGCAGTCAACCGTCAGCTGCAGCGCCTGTGCGTCGGTCAGGCCACGGGTCAGCAGATAAAAACCGGTGCGGCAGCCCATGGGGCCAACGTAAATAACATTTTCGCTGTACTGGCTGTTGCGGGCACAGGTAGCAAACAGATGCTCCAGCGTGTGAGCGGCGGCGGTGGTCAGATAATCGCCCGCGTTGGGCTTTTTCATCCGGATGTCCCAGGTGCGCACATCGCCGTCGGTGCGGCTTAAGTACATACCCCGATCCAGGGTGGTGTGGTCTACACAAAAGCTTGCAATTCGTTCCATAGGGGTTCTCCTTGTAAAAGCAGCCCGCTTTGCGGCGCTGGCCGAAAGCGGGCTGCAGATGGGTTTGGGAAAAGAGGAAGGGCTTATGCCTGCAGCATCTGCACACTGCCGTGCACACAGTCCACCACGATCTTGGCGCCGTCGGGGATCAGGCGGGCCGCGCCCGAAGCGCCCACGATCACCGGTTTGCCCAGTGCCAGACCCACAATGGCGGCGTGGCTGTTGGCACCGGCTTCCTGGGTAACGATCGCGGCGGCATCACGCATGTAGCCCAGCAGTTCGTTGTTGGTGCCGGGGGTTACAAGGATCATGCCGGGCTTGAACTTCAGGGCAACTTCCTCCGGGGTGATGCAGCAGCAGGCCACACCGGTCACCTTCTGGTTGCCCATACCCACACCGCTGACCAGCCGGTCGCCGATGGTGTGGATCTTGATCATGTTGGTGGTGCCCGAAACACCCACCGGTACGCCGGCGGTGACCACGGCCACATCGCCGTTGGTCAGGTAACCGGCGCTCTGGGCGGCGCCCACCGACATTTCGATCAGCTCGTCGGTCGAGTTGGCCAGCGGCATCCGCAGCGGAGTAACACCCCAGCTCAGGTTCAGCTGGCGCTGCACCTGAGGATTCATCACGCAGGCAATGATGGGGGGCTCGGGGCGGTATTTGCTCAGCAGACGGGCAGTGCCGCCGCTTTCGGTCACGGTAACAATGGCGCGGGCCTTCACGTCCATGGCGGTGGTACAGGCGGCGTGGGCGGTGGCGTCGCTGACCGACAGCTTAATGCCGGCCTGACCGTTGCGCACATGGGTCAGATAGTTCTGGTCGGCCTCGGTGCGCTCGGCGATGGCGGCCATGGTGCGCACGGCTTCCACCGGGTACTTGCCGGCAGCGGTTTCGCCCGACAGCATAATGGCAGAGGTGCCGTCGTAGATGGCGTTGGCAACGTCGGTGATCTCGGCACGGGTGGGGCGGGGGTTTTCCATCATGCTGTCCAGCATCTGGGTGGCGGTGATGACCGGCTTGCCAAAGGTGAACGTGCGATGGATAATGCTTTTCTGTATGCCGGGGATTTCGGTAAAGTCGATCTCAACGCCCAGATCGCCGCGGGCC
>JAFULE010000137.1 GCA_017483235.1 Faecalibacterium sp.
TCTGGGTCTCGTAGATCTCGGCGTACACGTCGTTGGTGGCAAGCAGGTCCTCGTGCGTGCCGAAGCCGCAGACCTCGCCGTCGTCGAGCACGACGATGCGGTCGGCCTCCTGCACGCTCTGGATGCGCTGCGCGATGATGATCTTGGTGGTACCAGGGATCTCTTCCCGGAACGCCTTGCGGATGCGGGCGTCGGTGGCGGTATCCACCGCGCTGGTGGAGTCGTCCAGAATGAGGACCCTGGGCTTTTTCAGCAGGGCACGGGCGATGCACAGGCGCTGCTTCTGGCCGCCGGATACGTTGGAGCCGCCCTGCTCGATGTGGGTGTTATACCCGTCGGGGAAGCGCTGGATAAATTCATCTGCGCAGGCCAGCTGGGCGGCATGGCGGCACTCCTCGTCGGTGGCATTGGCGTCGCCCCAGCGCAGATTCTCGTAGATGGTGCCGCTGAACAGCACGTTCTTCTGCAGCACCATGGACACCTGATCACGCAGGGCATCCATGCTGTAATCCCGCACGTCGCGGCCGCCCACCATAACGCTGCCCTCGGTTACATCGTACAGACGCGGAATGAGGGACACCAGACTGGATTTGGAGCTGCCGGTGCCGCCGATGATGCCGATGGTCTCGCCGGATTTGATGTGCAGCTCGATATTCTGCAGCACGTTTTTACCGGTGCCCTTCTTATAAGCAAAGGACACATTGTTGAAGTCGATGCTGCCGTCGGCCACCTCGGTGATGGGGTTGGCGGGGTCGGCAAGGTCGCTGGTCTCGTTCAGCACTTCCACCACGCGGCGGGCGGCAGCAATGCTCATGCTCATCATGACGAACACCATCGACAGCATCATCAGGCTCATCAGAATCTGCATCACATAGCTGAACAGACTGGTCAGCTGGCCGGTGGTCAGCGCGCCGCCCACGATCATCTTGGCGCCCATCCAGCTCAGCGCAATATTGCAGCCGTAGACACACAGCATCATCACCGGGTTGTTGAAGGCAAGGCGGGTTTCGGCCTTGACGAACATCTTATACAGGTTGTCGGAGGCGGTTTTGTATTTTTCGTTCTCGAAGGCCTCGCGCACATAGCTTTTGACCACACGGATGCCGGTGATATTTTCCTGCACCGAGGCATTCAGCGCATCGTATTTTTTGAACACCTTGTCAAAGATCTTGCCCACAGTGCCCATGATCAGGCCCAGCGAGATCAGCAGGAACACCATGGCCACAAGGAAGATGGAGGCCAGACGGGGGCTGATGAGCAGCGCCATGATCAGCGCAAAGATCAGGTTGACCGGCACACGCACACACATACGGATCATCATCTGCAGCGACATCTGCAGGTTGGATACGTCGGTGGTCATGCGGGTGACAAGGCCGGCCGTGGAGTACTTATCGATATTGGAGAAAGAAAAGGTCTGGATGTTGCGGAACATGGCTTCGCGCAGATTGGCGGCAAAGCCGGTGGTGACCCGGGCCGACATACGGCCCGCCGCCGCGCCAAAGAACAGCGCGGCCGCTGCGCACAGAACGATGAGAGCGCCGTACTTGAAAATGGCGCCCATATCCCCTTTTTCGATGCCTTTGTCAATGATCGAGGCCATGACAAAGGGGATCATGGTGTCCATCACAGCTTCCATCATCGAGAAGAAGGGCGTGATCAGCGCCAGCTTCTTGTACTGCTTCAGCTGTGAGGCAAGTGTTTTCAGCATAACATACCTCCTTGGTTTATCCTGACGGCAGTGCCGTTGTTTTCGGTTTGACAAAGATCACTCTTCCAGTCGAGTGCGCAGCTTATCCAGAATGCGCAGCAGCTCGGTGTTTTCCTCCGGGGTAAGCAGGCTTGTCAGATGTTCGTCCGTCTGGTGGAAGATACCGAGGATGCGCTCGTGCATTTCGATGCCCGCTTCGGTTATCACCAGCCGTTTCAGACGGGCATCGTGAGGCACGCTTTCGCGCAGGATGTACCCTTTTTTCTCCATCAGCTGCAGAATGTTGGTAACGGTGGAGCGTGTGATGGAAAAATCCCGCTCAATATCCCGCTGGTACACGTCCCGATGGCTGTTGTGCTGCAGGTAGCCCAGAATCCAACCGTGCATCATGGTTACATCTTCCACGCCCTGCTCACGGCAAAGCTCGTTCTGATACCGTACGATCAGGTTTCCTACCCGGCGGATCTGCCCCGGGATCATTTTGGGTGGGGCGCACCGGCCGACCGGCGGCTTGGGCAGGCAAAACTTGTTTTGCTTGTTGTTCAGAGTGATCACCCTTTCACTGCTTCGATGTCAAACAGTTCGTTATAAAACATATTACTCCTGTTTTACCGCATCTGTCAATCCGCTGCAGAAAAATTCACACAATCCTGACACAACCCATAAAAATTGCCGCGCAGGCAAACGCCTGCGCGGCAAAACATAACACTTACAGGATATAAAAGCCCCAGCTGGGCAGCCATTTCAGGCTGGCCACCCATGCGCCGGACACCGGCAGGCCCGACAGCACCGGATAAAACCACACGAACAGTATCGCCGCCGCAACCAGAATCACGGTACCGGCCCGCTTTGCGGCCTTGGGAGCCTTCTGCTCCCATCGGTGCAGCACCAGCGCCGCAGCCGCCACCGTAAACAGCATGCTGGGGAAGTAGTGATACAGGAAAATGCATCGGGTCACCAGCATCCAGGGCAGCAGCTGACTGAGATAGAACACCATCACGCCCCGACCGGCCGCACTGCTTTGCCCCTGCAGCCCTTTGGCAAACAGCAGCAGCATGGCCACCGTGCCCAACACACTGACCACCGGACTGAAAAAGCCCGCAATGCTGGCATAGGTATCGGCCGGCAGATAGCCGCCTGCATAATACCACACCGGGCGCAGATCCAGCGGCCAGCTGTACCAGTTGGAAGCAAAGGCGTGGGTGGCATCCAGCTTGGAATGGTAGTCGTACATAAACAGCTGATGATTCCACCACCGCTGCAGACCGAAATCGGGGTCGTGCAGGCGGTAAGGCAAAAAGCTGAGGATGTAGATGATCACCGGAATGACCACAAAGAACAGCACACCGCCGCCAATGGCAAGGCCGAACTCCTTTTGGAACTGTGCCGGTCGGCGCTGTTTTTCGGGCACGGCGGCACCGCACAGCTGGCCGTATCGCTGCCACAGCGCGCCAAAATAGCACACCGCCAGCCCCACGCCGGCGTACAAACCGGTCCACTTGCTGGCACAGCCCATGCCAAAGGCAAGGCCGCACAGCGCCATGGGCAGCACCGAGCGGTGCACCCCGTTTTGCAGCACGCTCTGGCAATACCACACCATCAGATAAGCCCCCAGCAGGATGAAAAAGGCCGAGTAGCTGTCGATGGTGGCAATGCGGCTTTGGGTAAAGCGCATAAAGTCCAGCCCCAGCAGCACCGCCGCAAAGGCAGCCCAGCGAGGGGTGCGGGTCAGCCGACGGACCAGCAGGTACATCACCGGCACCATCAACACCCCAAACAGAGTGCCGAAAAACCGCCAGCCAAAGGCGGTCATGCCAAAGATGGCAATGCCCAGTGCCATAAAGTTTTTGCCCATGGGCGGATGAGTGGTTTCGTAGATCTGCATGCCATGCAGGCTTTCGTAGCCGGTGCGGGCATGGTAGATCTCGTCGAAATAGAAGCTGTTCAGCTGGCTGATCCGCTCGGGCACCAGCTGCGGTTCGTCGAACAAGGCGCACAGCTGGCCATCGTCCGAAGCCGGCAGCAGCTTCTGCCCCGCCGCATCCCGCAGCGACACTTCGAACACCTGCCCCTCGGTCACCGTAAACACCAGTGCGCCGGTATAGTCCGGCAGGTCGGCCCTCGACCATGTAAAGGGATTGCCATAGTTCAAACTGACAGTCAGCAGCTGATTGCCCGCTTCGTCGGCAACGGTCAGGCTGCCGTTGTTGTGGCTGGAAACACCGGGGTACACCCAAATGCTGTCCACCGGCTGGGCAACAGAAACGCGATACTGCACACTGCCCCTTCCATTGGTATCCACACAGGTCTGGGGCGCGGTGGTATCGCCCAGATACACAAAGCTGACCAGCGCCACCGCGGCGGTCAGCCCGGCCAGAAACAGCGCTTCCCGCCGGGTCCAAGCGGGCTGAGGGCGGGACGGAGAGGGCACCGGCGGCTGTTCCTTCAGACGGAAAGGATGCACCGCAGTGCCGCCCACCAGATCCCACACGGTAAACAACAGAATCAGGCAGAGAATGGTTTCAGCCAGACCCACTATTTTCAGCATTTGAATGCTGACTGCACTGGACAAAAATTCATCGTCGGTGCCCACCGTGCAGTAGACCACCGCCAGATTGATAAAGCTGGTCAGCGAAAGGCCGCCCGCCAGCAAAAACAGCTTCTGATTTGCCAGCTTTGCCGCTGCAGCGCACAGCAGTACCGCCGCAAAAATCAGATAGCGCTCGTGCATACGGTGGCTGAAGGTGAACACCCCCACCGCATAGGCAGCCGCCAACAGCAGCGGGCTGAAGCAACCGTTCCGGTGCGCCCGCCGGGCTGCCAATGCCAACCAGACGGTCAGCACTGCCACCAGAACGGTGCCCAGCTGCTGCCAGGTACACAGCGGCAGCCCGCCCAGCCACAGATACTCGCTTTGACCTTTCCAGTTGGCACCCAGTGCGCCCAACAGGTTAAAGGCGTTGACCGATGCATAGGGGTAGCTGCTGGTGGTGGTGAAGTATTTGGTCACCAGCCCTTCCACCAGGCCGGCAAGCCCCCAGAAAGGCAGCCCCAGCAGGCAAGGCGGCAGCACCGCGCACATCACGCCCAGCGCCCCGTTTTTGACGGCAGATACCCGCTGAGGATTGGTTTTGGCGGCCAGAAGCGGCCGAAGAAAGCAGACCGCCAGCACCGGGCCGGCCAGCAGTGCCTGCGGCTTGATGGCCAGTGCCAGACCGTACAGCGCTGCGCCGGGCAGGTAACGGCCCTGCTCCAGCATCCAAAAGCACAGCACCACCACCAGCGCAAACACGCTGTCGATCTGTTTCCAGACAGCGGTGTTGAACAGCAGCACCGGGCAGAAGGCGGCAGCTGCTGCAAACCGCACGGCCAGCCGATGCCCATGGCTGGGCCGGACAATGTGGTACAGCACCCACACCAGCGCCACATCAGCCAGAGTGGGCACAAAGGCCAGCAGAAGCAGCGCCTTTTTCTGCAGATAGTGCACCTGCAGCAGCTCCATCATTTTGCCCACCCAGCCCAGCACATACAGATAGCCGGGCGGGTAATCGCAGAAATAATCGGCGGCATAAAAGGCGGCGGGGCCCACATCGGCCATCCGCATCCCCCACGCAAAAAAGCAGTTTACGTCGTAGGGATAGCCCTCGGTGGTAAGGATCAGCCCCACCCGCAGCACAAAGGCCGCCGCCATCAGCAGCGCAAGCTGTACCTGCTGCCGCTTTTGTTGAATTTGGGTCATAACGCACCTCGACAGGCAAAAGCCCCGCGAACGCTTCACGGGGCTTTTGGGTTGGTTGGTAAAATGAGCTTACAGCTTGCTCAGCTGCGGGCCCTGCGCAGTGTCTTTGACTGCCCAGCCCAGCTCGGCGATCTGGGCGCGGATAGCATCGGCAGCGGCCCAGTCCTTGGCCTTCTTGGCGGCGGCGCGCTGTTCTACCAGCTGCAGCACCGCGTCCGGGGCCTGTGCAGCCTTTTTGTTGTACAGCAGGCCCAGCACGCCGGTCAGCTCGTCGAACATAGCACTGGCAGCTTCCAACGCAGGCTTGGAGGCGGCAGCCATGCCGGTGTTGATCTCCTTGACCAGCTCAAAGATGGCGGCCAGTGCGTCGGGGGTGTTCAGGTCGTCGTCCATGGCGGTGCAGAACTTTTCCTTGGCGGCGGCAGCCTTGGCGGCCAGAATGTCGTCGGTGCCAAAGTCCTTCCGGTTCAGGTTGAAGTCCAGATTCTCGCGGCAGGTGTACAGACGCTCCAGACTGTTCTTGCAGCTTTCGATCAGCTCAACGGTGTAGTTCAGCGGCATGCGGTAACCGGCGGTGAGCATGAAGTAACGGATGGGCTCGTAGCCGTACAGGTTGGCCACATCGCGCACGGTGAAGAAATTGTTCAGGCTCTTGGACATCTTCTGGTTGTCCACATTGATAAAGCCGTTGTGCATCCAGTAGCGGGCAAAGGTGCAGCCGTTGGCGCACTCGCTCTGGGCGATCTCATTCTCGTGGTGGGGGAATACCAGATCCTGACCGCCGCAGTGCAGATCGATGGTATTGCCCAGATGGGTGCGGCTCATGGCGCTGCACTCGATGTGCCAGCCGGGGCGGCCCTGACCCCAGGGGCTGTTCCAAGCGGGCTCGCCGGGCTTGGCAGCCTTCCACACCGCAAAGTCGGCGGGGTCTTCCTTCAGATCATCGTCCATACGGCTGCGCAGTTCGCGGTTGCCGCTTTCCAGATCGTCCAGATTCAGATGGCTCAGCTTGCCGTAGCCGGGGTCGCTCTTGACCCGGAAATACACGTCGCCGTTCTTGGCCATATAGGCGTGACCCTTGGCGATCAGATCCTTGACGATCTTGATGATCTGGCCGATGTGCTCGGTGGCACGGGGCTGTACGGTGGGCTTGCGGCAGTTCAGACCTTCGGCATCCTTCAGGTACTCGGCCTCGAACTGCTGGGCCACCTCTTTCATGGTGATGCCCTGCTCGGCGGCCTTCTTGATCAGTTTATCGTCGATGTCGGTGATGTTGGACACATAAACAACCTTGTTGCCGCGGTATTCCAGATAGCGGCGCAGGGTGTCGAACACGATCAGCGGGCGGGCATTGCCGATGTGGATGTAGTTGTATACAGTAGGGCCACAGACATAGATGCGGTATTCACCGGGGGTCTGGGGCACAAACTCTTCCTTCTGGCGGGTCATGGTGTTGAAAATCTGCATGGTCTATACTCCTTTTCTGTGGGAAAACCAAAGACCGTTCTGTAAAAAACAAAAGCCCCCGTCCGCCCTATTGTGGGCAGACGGAGGCGAAAATACTCGCGGTTCCACTCCGGTTTATCACTTGTGGCGGCCTGTAACGGGGCCATGCCGCAGGGGAATACTTGCAACGGTTCCTCCCCCGTGCTTTCGGGCGCACTTCCCACAGTTCCTACCCAAGGCAGCTTACAGCCGGCGGCTGCCTCTCTCTGGCGGCGGTAACAGCGGTACTTTACCCGATGCAAACGCATTTCTCTTTTGTTATTATAGTGTGTGCACCGGAACAAGTCAAGCCGAAGCGGCCAACCTTTGGGCAAAAGCCACTGCGCAGCGCTGCAATTTTAAGACGTTTGCTTTACTTTTCCTGCGCATTGTGTCATAATCTTATGTTATAGAGTGAGATTTGGCCGCACGGCGGCCGCGGAGGGAACACACCATGAGCAAACTGATCATTCCCGAAGGGTATCAGCCCAAGCTGAACCTGTACGATACACAAAAGGCCATTGGCACCATCAAGCGGCTGTTTGCCGACACCCTGTGTGCCACATTGCACCTGCACCGGGTTTCGGCACCGCTGTTTCTGGAAACCAGCACCGGTCTGAACGATGATCTGAACGGTGTGGAGCGCAAGGTGACCTTTGACCTGAAAGACACCGGAACCACTGCCGAGGTGGTGCAAACCTTGCCAAGTGGAAGCGGCAGGCGCTGAAGGAATACGGTTTTCGGGTGGGTAAGGGCCTGTACACCGACATGAACGCCATTCGCCGTGACGAAGAGCTGGACAACCTGCATTCGATCTATGTGGACCAGTGGGACTGGGAAAAGGTGATCAAGGAAGAGGATCGCACTCTGGAGTACCTCAAGCGCACCGTGCGGGCCATTGTGGCCGCCGTTTGTGCCACCGAGATGAACCTGCACGCCATGTTCCCTCAGCTGGAGGGGCTGCCCCTGCACAATCCCCATGTCACCTTTATCACCAGCCAGCAACTGGAAGATCTGTACCCCCACATGACCGGCAAAGAACGGGAAAACGCCTTTGTGCGGGCCAACGGCACCACCTGCCTGCTGCAGATCGGCCACAAGCTGAAAAGCGGCCTGCCCCACGATGGCCGCGCCCCCGACTACGACGACTGGGACCTGAACTGCGACCTTCTGTTCTGGAACGACACCTTGGGCTGCAGTTTTGAGCTGAGCAGCATGGGCATCCGTGTCAGCCCCGAAAGCTTGGACCGGCAGCTGACCCTGGCCGGCTGCGACGACCGCCGCGAGCTGCCTTTCCACAAAGCCCTGTTGGCAGGCCAGCTGCCCCCTGCCATTGGCGGCGGCATTGGCCAAAGCCGGCTGTGCATGCTGCTGCTGGGCAGCTGCCACATTGGTGAGGTACAGGCCAGCGTGTGGGACGCCCACACCAAGGCCGCCTGCGCCGCTGCGGGCATCAATCTGCTGTAAATTACGACACAAAAAAGCCTTCGGCCATGGCCGAAGGCTTTTTTGTGTCAGAATCAGACAAAATCTTCCCGCATGGGGTTAAAGATATCCAGCAGGATACCGGCCTCGGTGCAAACGCAGCCGTGTACCACGCCGTCTTCTTTCAGCAGGGTGTCGCCCTGGCGCACGGTGCGAGTCTCGCCATCGATGGTAAATTCAAACACACCGCTCTGTACATAGGTGATCTGGGTGTGAGGGTGGCTGTGCAGGCTGCCCACGGCCCCCTGCTCAAACTTGTTTTCCACACACATCAGGCCGTCGTTGTAAGCCAGAATGCGGCGTACCACGCCGTTGCCCAGATCCTGTGGCAGAGTATTTTCGTGGTGGACCCAGCGCTGGCCCTTTTTGGTCATTTCCATAGCTGTTTTCTCCTTTTGGATTTATTTCTTTGCGCCCTTTTTGGGCATCTCTTTTCCGTCCACAGTCAGCTTGATGTTGGGGCGGGCATGGGTCCAGGCAAAAAACATGTCCAGATTTTCCATCATCACACCAGCTGAAAACATCAGGCTGCCATCTTCTTTCAGCACCCGCACTTCGGTTTTGCGCACATCCAACCGATACAAATCGGCAGCCGACAGCTCTTCCGGTTTGCCGAACAGCTTCTTTGTCACACGGATTTTTTCACCGTCGAAGGAAATTGCACGGCGGCCCAACAGCATCGCGGCCGACATGACAAAGCCCGCAAGAATGACATACACGGCATAATAGAAGGCTGCGGCCTGCACTGCAGCCATGTCAAAATACGCGGCAGCGCCCACTACGCCCACCATGCCAAAGGCGATAAACGCCACACAGTTTACCATTCGGGACGGATAGCTGAGGGTAAAGGCCCGCAGCGGTTTTACTTTGCCGCGGCGTTGCGGGCGGAAGCGGGGCAACAGAAACGCGCCGACGATCGGCGGCAAAAAGCTTAACAACACCCAAATCATGGGCAAGTACCTCCGTAACTGTTATTTCTCCAACCGGTTGTGCTGCCGCAGCCAGTCCAGTGTGCGCCGGTTGGTCAAACGCTGGGCGATGCTGCGCTGGGCTGCGGGGTTCGTGCGGGCGTAGCGGTTCTGCTCCGAAATGGCTTCCATCCGGGTCAGCTCCTCATCCAGCTGCTGTGCGGTGGTCAGCAGCCCCTCCTGCCGGGCAATGTTCTGCAGCACGATGCGCTGGGCAAAATCTGCCCGCACCGAGGCAGCCAGATCAGCCGCAAGCTGCTCTTCGGTTTTTTCGCCCTTCTGCAGAAAGTCTGCCAGGGTCATTCCGGCCTCGCGCAGGCGGCCCTCTATCGCTTCGCGACGATTGGCACTTTCCACCTCTACGGCATAATCGCAGACCGTTACGCCGCACTGCGCGGCCACCTGTGCCAGCAGCTGCTTTACGCCATCGGGCCCGCCCTGTATCGCATGGTCGGTATAGCCGGCCACCTCCACCTTCGGCACCACTGCAAAGGTGCACTCCACCACAAAGCCGGTCTCGTCGTCCGAGATCAGGTGCGGCTCAGGTTCGGTCAGGGGAACCAGCTTCTGTTCGCTGCACAGCTGTGCCTGCAGCGCGGCAAATTCGTAAGCCAGCAGATGATTGATGGCCTCCAGCCGGAACACCTGTGCGCCAACCTGACGCTCGATGGCTTCACGGGGGGCTTTGCCCTGCTCGTAGCCGGGCACCGTATAAAACTTGCCGAACTGCTGATACTGCTGCTGAATGACCGCCTCGTAAGGCGCGGCATCCTCCCGCACCTGTACACAACAGACATCTGGCTGCGGGTAGGTAACATGAGTGATCTGCATACAATGACTCTCCTTGAAAAGTAAGATGCTTTAGGATGAGGCCGCGCACAGGCACAAAATGGTTTGTGGCGGCGCGCCGCACCATCCAAAAAAGCCCTGATGGGTGGGAGCAAACCCGGCCCATCAGGGCAATTTTAGTGCATGGAAACCGCTGCTGTCAAGCGGTAAGCCACCTTAGACGTTGAAACCGGCCAGCGTGGGCAGAAGCTCGGTAACACCGGGTACAAAGGTGATCAGCATCAGGGTGATGATCATGCAGATGTAGAAGGGGATGGTTGCCACAACCACCTTGTCCATGGGGCGCTTTGCCACGGCAGAACCGATGAACAGAACCGAACCGACCGGGGGGGTCAGCAGACCAATGCCGCAGTTCAGCATCAGCATAACACCGAACTGAACCTGACTCATGCCGATCTCCTGTGCCAGAGGCAGCAGGATGGGGGTGGTGATCAGGATGATGGGGGCCATATCCATGATGCAGCCCAGGAACAGCAGGATCAGGTTGATCAGCAGGGCGATGAGGATGGGGTTGGTGGTGATGCCGCGGATGGCGCCGGCAACCAGAGCGGGAACCTTCAGGTAGCTGAGCAGGTAGCCAAAGGCGCCGGAAGTAGCCATAACGATCAGCACGATGGACAGGGTGTCGATGGCTTCGGTCAGAACGTCCCACACGCCCTTCCAGTTCAGGCCCTTGTAGATGTACAGGGAGACGATCAGGCTGTAGACGACGGCGATGGCGGCAGACTCGGTGGCGGTGAACCAGCCGACAGCAACGCCGACCACGACGATCAGAATGGATGCCATGGCCCAGAAGGAACGGAAGATCTGCTTGACAGCGTTAACCAGATTGAACTTGCCGCCCTTGGGGTAGTTGTTGACACGGCACAGAATGAAGCAGCCCACCATCAGCGAGAAGCACAGCAGGGCGCCGGGGATGTAGCCGGCCATGAACAGAGCACCAACCGAAACGCCGCAGGCAGCGGTGGAGTAGATGACCATGTTGTGGCTGGGGGGCACCAGAATGCCTTCGACCGAGGAGGTGATGGTGATGGCGGTGGCAAAGTCGGCGTCATAGCCCTGCTCGACCATCATGGGGATCAGCATCGAACCCAGCGAAGCGGTGTCAGCCGCAGCAGAGCCCGAGATGCCGCCGAAGAAGAAAGAGTCCAGGCAGTTGACCATGGCCAGGCCGCCGTCCATCCAGCCAACCAGTGCGTTGGCCAGGTCGACGATCTTTTCGCCGATGCCGCCGGCGCCCATGATGGCACCCATGGTAATAAAGTAAGGTACGGCCATCAGTGAGAAGCTGTTGACGGCCTTCACCATCTGCTGGCAGATGGTGATCAGGGGCATATCCAGATACATCATGCACAGTGCGGTGGACAGAGCAACCGAGAAGCAGATGTGGAAACGCAGAACGATCATGAGCAGGAAGCTGCCCAGAAGAATGAGAACGGCCATTTGAGTCTGATCCATTATACAGCTTCCTCCTTTTCCAGCAATTGGGCCAGATGCTTGACCACGTTCTCGAACTCGAAAACGAAGATGCAAACACCGGAAATGGGTACGGACATAAACAGGAACTTACGGCTCAGCCAGGCCAGAGCAGAGTAGAAACCCTTCACGCTCATGGCATAGGTGAAGCCCTGGGTGATCATCATGATCGAGAATGCAAAGATGGCAACGTCAGCCATCAGGTCCGGGATGTTCAGCAGCTTCTTGGGCAGGTAGCGGTCGAAAACGTCCATACGGATGTGGGCGTTGCGGCGCAGTGCCAGAGCAGCGCTGATCAGGGACATGTAAACCATGAAGGTCAGGATCATCTCGCTGCACCAGGCAGGCTGGGCATTGAAGATCAGTCGACCACCGACCATGATAACGGCAAAGATGACTTCCAGAATCAGCATGATCTTGCAGATGAACAGAACGACATTGTATGCCACATCAAAGAACGGTTTGATCTTGTTGTACAAAGCGGTCAAACGGAATTCCTCCTTTTGTATAATTCCCGAACAGAAACAGAAGAACGAGGGGGCAGATAGCACATGCAGTATCATCTGCCCCCTCATTCCTAGCGCTTATTCGGTTAAGAACCAGTTAAGGTTATGCAGCAGCGGGATCAGGCCAGAGCCAGGATATCGTTGTACATATCCTCCAGGCCCTTGATGTTGTCGTTAATAACCTTAACGCAGGCATCCTGCCAGGGCTTCAGATCGTCAACAGGAGTGAAGACAGCGCCGGCGTCCTCGCAGATCTTGCGGCTCTCGGCCTCGGCAGACTCGCTCTTTTCCTTGTTGAACTTCTCGGTGTTGGCGAAAGCCTGAGCCATAGCTTCCTGCTGCTCGGCATCCAGCTTGTCCCAGCCAGCCTCGGTCATGATCAGCATACCGGTGCCCATCACGTGGCCGTCCAGGATCATGTAGGGAGCGGGCTCGTAGAAGCTGTTGGACTGGTAGTTGGCGATGGGCTGCTCGGCGCCTTCGCAAACGCTGCCCAGAGAGGTGTACAGCTCGCCGAAAGCGATGTCAACGGGGTTGGCACCCAGACCCTTGACCATGTCGGTGTACAGGGAAGAGGTGGAAACACGAATGTTCAGGCCCTTCATATCCTCCAGCTTGGTGACTTCCTTGGAGAAGAAGAAGTGACGGAAGCCTTCTTCAAAGTAGCACTTGCCGACAATGCCCAGGCCCTTGTCAGCGGGGTCGGTCAGCATCTTCTGGCCCATATCGCTGGCGCAGAAGTCCCAGTAATGCTTGCGGCCGGCAAACAGGTAGGGAACGTTGGTCAGACGGGTGGAAGGAACGCCGTAGTTGTCCAGAGACATGATGGCGATACGGGTAACATCGATGGTGGGAGCGGCGCCGGTCATATCTTCCAGAACGTCGTTCTCATGGCCCATCAGGCTGCCGCCGTCATGGACTTCAACGGTGATGGTGCCGCCGGACAGAGCAGCAGCTTCCTCAGCCAGCTTGTGAGCAACCTGGCCGGCCAGAGAGGTGCCAGGGTTAACTTCGTTGTAAACCAGCTTCACGGGCTTGCTGCCAGCCTGGCCGGCGGCGCTGGAAGCGGGAGCAGCAGTGCTGGAAGAAGAGCCGCCACAAGCAGCCAGCAGGCCGGTGGCGCCCACGGCGGCAGAAGCAGCCAGGAATTCGCGACGAGAAATCTTTTTCATAAAGTTGTCCTCCAATTATCATTTACGGGCCGGTTGCCCGCATTTACAAATTTGATACATTTTTGTAACTTTTGTACAAATTCCTTGCACATATTTCGCACACAATAATAATACCTTGCTACAGCAGGAATTTCAATGGGCGAAAACACAAGAATTTTTCAGTTTGCTTTGTACAAATTGATCGCTGCCTTTTGCCAAGCCTTTACTGTTCAGCGGGTGGGCAAACAGGCTACGCTGTACACCTGCACCTTCCGGGCACGCCGGCTGGAGAAGAAGATGCGGTCGCCCGCGTGGCTGTAGATGGGGTGCGGGTGGGCATCCTGCCCCAGCCAATCGCTTTCGTGCTTGCACAGGGGGATCCACTCCAGCTTGCGCTCTTCCCACTTGGGGATGACCTGACAGATGTACTCGGCATCTTTTTTGTGGGGATCGGGGCCGTTGTCGGTGCTGTTCTCGCGCACGGGCTTGATCTCCCACGGAAACTTGAAGTAGCCATCGCAGACCAGATCGCCGTTGTGTGCCATCAGGAAATGGCCGTAGGCGTTGTAGTCTTCGGGCAGGGCCAGCTCCACATAGCTGCCGTCGGCGTTGTCGCGGCGGCCCACAAAGGCGGGGCCATCGTTGGCGTAGGCACCGTGGTAGATGATGTACCGGCCATCGTCGCTCCACATCTCGTGGCAGACCCAGTCATCCCGGTGGCGCACATGGCCGGTATCCAGCGCGCCTTCGGTGCGCATGGGGGTCACCGTGTCGGTGGTACGGTCGTACAGCTGGATGCGGCGCACGCCGCAGTCAAACTCGGGCCACTCGTGGTTGAACATGATCTGCTGGTCGTTGACCGGGTTGAACTGCACGTGGGTGATCCAGCACTTGGGCACCTCGCGCTCGTACACCAGCTCACCGGTGGCGGTGTTGTACACGCACAGGTAGCTGGACAGGTTCTCGGCCTGCACGCGGCCATCGATATTGTAGATGGGGCGCTTGTCCAGACCGCTGCCCTCGGTGTCGGGGTCGTAGTCCAGTGCGCGGCCGTCGGTCATGGGCACGCAGAGCAGCTTGCCGTCGGCACTGCAGTGGGTAAAGGCGGTCATACGACCGTCGGGCACCTTGCTGAGCACCGTGATGGTGCCGTCCGGGGTGACCTTGCGGATCTCATCGTCCTGAATGTAGTAGATGATATCCCGCTCGCAGTCCAGACAGACGCTGGCCTTGCCCAGACCCCGGTTGAACTCGCCGTCAAAGTAGACATAGCTTTTCAGGTAACCGGCGGTGTTGTCGGTGATCACCTTTTCTTCACCGGTTTCCAGATCACGCACCACCACGTTGGGGCTGCCGGTGCGGTCACTGATCAGGTAGATGCGCTTGTCGTCGGCCGACAGGCTGGAACAGGTAAAGTAGAGCATCTGGGTATCGTACTGCTCACAGCCCGACACATGGATGCGGGTTTGCTGAGCGCTGGTGTACTCCATGGCTTACTTACCCCACTCGTCCTTGATCTGGCCGATCTTGTCAAAGCCGTTCTGGTTGTTGATCTTGCGCTGGGGCACAAAGTCGCACATCCAGTCGCCAGCCAGGAACTTGGCAGCCATCTCGCAGGCCATGGTGGGGCCAACCACCTGCACGCCCATAGCCAGAACGTTGGCGTTGTTGATGTACTTGATGCGTTCGGCGGTGTAGACACTCTCGCAGGCGATGGCACGCACATTGCGGAAGGCGTTGCACACCAGGCTGACGCCGCCGCCGGTGCCGCAGATGACCACGCCGCACTCGGCCTCGCCGGTATCCACCAGACGGCCCAGACGCTCGGCAGCCTCGTAGTACAGGGTGCCGTCGTTATCGCTCTGTGCGCCAACGTCGATCATCTCGTAGCCCAGACCGGCCAGATGGGCCTTGACGGTTTCTTTCATGGCGTAGCCGGTGGTTTCGGAAGCAATTGCAACTTTCATAATTCTCGTTCCTTTCTTTGCAGGGTGAGTGGCTTATAATGCGCGCAGGTGCCGGACGAAGGGACCTGCGTTGGTACGAACAGCCTCCACCGAGGGCAGATTGTTGCACTCGAAGGAGCAATACTCGCTGTAGCCCCGGGCCTTGAGCATCTTATACACACCGTCGAAGTCGATGTGGCCGTAGCCGGGGAACCAGCGATTGGAGTCGGCAAAATGGACATGCTTGAGCTTGTCGCCGATCACCTCGATGGCCGCTTCCATCGAGGGGTCTTCGATGTTGGCGTGGAACACATCCCACAGCACACCTACACAATCGGGATTGCCCAGATACACCCGCACAAACTCAGCAGCCTCGGCAGCCGAGCAAAGCAGTGCGGTCTCGTAGCGGTTGATGCCCTCGAAGATGATGGTAACGCCCTTTTTATCGGCGTATTCCACAATGGGTTTCATCTGCTCGGCCAGCAGCTTTTTCTGGGCCTCCTGATGTTCGGGTACGCCAAGGCCGCGCAACAGGCCCATGGTCACCTTGCTGCCCAGCACGGCAGCGGCATCGATGTGCTGATAGAACCGCTGCTGGGTGCGCTCGACCGAGACGGGATCGCTGAGCAGGGCGATCTTTTCCAGCGTGCGGGCCTGACCGGTGGAAAGGGTGGAGCAGCCCAGCTGCAGCGCATCCAGCTTGGCCTTCAGCGCGGGAATATCCACACCATTATAATTGGAGATGCACACCTCCACGCCGTCAAAACCGCTGGCCTTGGCCCACTGCAGGCCCTGGTCAAATTCGGCAGCGGTAAACGGAGAAAACGCAGTGTCGTACTGCAGGGTTAAGGTGGGGCTGAACTTGATCATAGGGCAGTTCCTCCAATTTGTTCCTGCAGCCAGTAATCGCACTGCTGCAGCCATGTGGCGATATGCAGATCGGGCAGCTGGCCCTCGGCAGGGTCGGCCACCTCGGCGGTGGCAAGGCTCATACCGTGCAGGCCATGGTCGTACAGATGATATTCCACCGGCACACCGGCGGCCAGCAGTGCCTGCACAAACAGCAGACTGTTTTGCACCGGCACCTTTTCGTCGGTGATGGTCTGCCACACAAAAGCAGGGGCGGTGTCGGGGGTAACCTGCTGTTCCAGCGAAAGGGCACGGCAAAGGGCCGCGTCGCCGGCGGTAAGCATTTCGCGGCTGCCGGGGTGGGCGTAGTCCCCCATGGTGATGACCGGGTAGGCCAGAATCATGCCGGCCGGGCGCACCGCCTGCTCCGGCGCAATTCCAGTTACCTCAGGGCTATTCCAGTAAACGCCCAGTGTAGCGGCAAGATGGCCGCCGGCCGAAAAGCCGCACACAAAAATTTTGTCCGGCGAAAAGCCGTACACCGGCGCTTCGGCCTTTGCCTGCTGCAGCGCACCGGCCAGCTGCCGCGCGGGCAGAAACCCCAGTCCCGGTTGGTTTACGGTGTACTCGGCCACATAAGCATGATAGCCCAGTTGATTGAAGGCGCGGGCAATGGGGGCGCTTTCCCGGTCGGACAAAAAGCGGTAACCGCCGCCCGGGCAGATGACCACTACAGCGGGCTTTGCCACTGCCGTAGGGGCGTAATAAGTAAGTTTTACAGGCTGCACAAACACACCCCCGCAAAAAAACTTTGCGAAACAACTAAAACGTTTTACTTTACTTTTTTTATTGTATAAAATACTCGGCGCAAGGTCAAGAATTTTTGCCTATTTTTTTGCCGGAAACTGTACATTTCGTTTACAACCGCCAAACAAGCCAAACAGTTTTTGGTTGTTTTTTCAAAAAACATTTCTTGTACTGCGCCGCTGGCTATGATACCATGAGGGTATCATACTGCCGTATTATGCGGCTGCACCGTTTTCGCGCAGGGCGTGTCTGCCCTGTCAGGCCATATCATAAGGAGGATACTTATTATGAAAGATAACAACTGCGCTTACTGCATGCAGGGCGAACTGGTCGCCAAATTTGCCTACCCCGTCTGCGAGCTGGAAACCAGCTTTGTGTACATTTTTAAAGAACAAAGCAAGCCCGGCCGCTGTGTGGTGGCCTACAAGGACCACGTAAGCGAGCTGGTCAGCATCAGTGCCGAGCAGCGCGCCGCCTTTATCGAGGATTGCTGCAAGGTGGCCAATGCCATGCACAAGGCCTTCCACCCCAACAAGATCAACTACGGCACCTACGGCGATACCGGCTGCCATCTGCACATGCACCTGTGCCCCAAGTATGAGGGCGGCGACGAATGGGGCGGCACCTTCCAGATGAACCCCGGCAAGGTATACCTGACCGACGCCGAGTACGAGGTTCTGGCCCAGAAGGTGCGCGACAACCTGTAATCCGATCAGGGAAGGAGAACTTGCTATGCTTCATTGGGGCCTTTTGGCTACGGGCGTGATCGCCCGCAAATTCGCCGCCACGGTCAACGCCATGGGGCAGGCCGAGCAGAACGTTCTGGTTGCCTGTGCCGCCCGTGAACAGACCCGTGCGCAGGCCTTTGCCGACGAATTCAGCATTCCCACCGCTTATGGCAGCTATGAGCAGCTGGTGAACGACCCTGCCGTGGATATCGTTTACATCAGTTCGCCCAACAACCTGCATGCCGAGCACATTCGCCTTTGCCTTGCCCACGGCAAGCATGTGCTGTGCGAAAAACCCTTCACCTTCATCGCCAAAGATGCTGCCGAGCTGTATGCACTGGCCGCTGAAAAGGGCCTGTTCTTAATGGAGGCACTGTGGACCTATCATCTGCCGCTGATCCAAAAAGCACAGCAGCTGCTGGCCGAAGGCGCCATCGGGCAGGTGCAGCATCTGCGGGCCGACTACGGCTTTATTGCCACCGGCGCACGCCGGGTGCGCAAGTTCCGGTCTGAGTTAGCTGGCGGAGCCTTGCTGGACATTGGCATCTACAATTTGGCCTTTGCCCGCCAGATGCTGGGCAGCCATCTGGGCAACTTTACCGGGCAGCCCAAACTGAGTGAATTCGGCACCGACTGGTTCAGCCACATCACCGGCGAATATGCCGGCGGTATCACCGCTGCCATGACCGCCTGTATTGGTCTGCAGATGCCGGTGCAGGGTGTGGTTTACGGCACCGAGGGGCAGCTGTTCTTCCCCAACTATCAGCAGGCCCAGAAGATGGTGCTGATCAAAAACAACGGTGAAGAAGAAGTGTTCGAAATGCCCTTTGACCACACCGGTTTTGAGTATCAGGTGCGGGAATGCGCACGCTGCATCGCGCAGGGGCTTACTGCCAGCCCGGTGTATCCGCCGCAAACCAGCATTGCTCACATGGACGAGCTGGACCGCATCCGCGCCGCCTGGGGCATGAAGTTTGCCTGCGAAGCGTAACAGCAAAAAAGCCGCCCCACACAGGGGCGGCACAGCCGAATCGACAGGTTATTCTTCACATTCCAGTTCCTGCAGATAAAACTGCACGTTGCTTCTGATGACAATGGCACTGTTCAGCTGCACCTGCTTTTTCTGGGGCGGGTTGTGCCGCAGCAGCTGCTCCAGCAGAATATCGGCGCCACGGGCACCCTGCTCGCGCGGTTTTTTGTACAGCAGATAGTTCAGGGTTCCATCCTGCAGGGCTTGCGCACTTTCGGGAAAAACTTCACTTCCCACCACACAGAGCTTTTGCTGCAGGTTCAGCCGGCGAATGGCATCGCACAGCGGCGGCGTAGATCGGGCCGCCACCGAATAGGCGCCCTGATAATTGCCGGAGCTTAAGCTGTCGTACAGTTTTTGCTCCAGCTGCTCGTGCTCGAACACGCCGTAGATGGTTTTCAGCCGGTAGTCATCCCCCAGCCCGTCCTGAAAGCCGCGCAGGTTTTCGATGTTGGAGTTCATCTCGGGCGAGCCGGCACACACCAGAATCTTGCCGCCGGGGGCAATGTGGCTGCGCAGCAGCTCGGCTGCGATCTGGCCGTCGGCATAGTGGTTGCTTTGCACCACGCACAGGCTGCTTTGGGCCGCCACACTTTCGCACAGCATCACCACCGGAACTCCCATCTCGTTCAGCCGTTCCACCGCAAGGGCATCCGGGCCGCGCATCAGGCCGCCGGCGATCACACCGTCGATCTCGCCGTTGTACGCTTCCAGCAGCCGATCGACCCCGCTGCTGAAGCTTTGGGCGTCATCCCGTCCATCGCGGGAATAGGGCATTTCCACCGTTTCCAGACGGTAATCGGAATACGTCTGCATCCGGTCGCGGCAGCCCTGCCAGACATAATGGTAATAAAAGCGGTCGCCCCGCTCCTGCTGCGGAAAGGCCAGCACAATGCGCAGCGGCTTCATTTTTAAGGTGGCCGCCAGCACGTTGGGACGGTAGCCCATCTCTTCGGCCACCTGCCGGATCCGGCTGCGCAGCTCTTCGCCCACACCGGGCTTATCGTTCAGCGCACGGTGCACCGTTCCGCTGGAAACCTTCATCCGTTCGGCAATGTCCCGCACGGTTACCCGCTTGTCGTTCATCCCTGTCCCCCGTTTCGTTTGTTTTAAGCTAATCAGCAAAGGAGCTTTCTGTTATGAGAATCATCAATTCCCCCAGCCTTGCCAACTGTGATCTGCTGACTTTGGGCAGTCAGGTAGAACAGCTGGTTGAAGGCGGCGCCCCCTGGTTTCACATCGACTTTATGGACGGCCACTATGTGCCCAACCTCTGCTTCCCGCTGCGCATTCTCAGCGACCTGAAGGCCAAGTACCCGCAGGTGGAAACCGACGTGCACATGATGGTGACCAACCCCATGGACTACCTGCCCCGGCTGAAGGAAGCCGGCGCCGACTGGGTCAGCTTCCATCTGGACTCCACCAACTTCTCCCGCCGCGTGCTGGACACCATCCATGCCCTTGGCATGAAGGGCGGCGTGGTGATCAACCCCAGCCAGCGCATTGATGTGCTGGAGCCGCTGATCGACCACGTGGATTATGTGGTGCTGATGGCGGTAGAGCCGGGCTATGCCGGCCAGAAATTTATGCTGGACAGCATCCCCCGCGTAAAAGAGCTGGTGGAGCTGCGCAAAAAGTACAACAAGGACTTCCTGATCTCGGTGGATGGTGCCATCACCATGCCCGCCGCCGTGGAATGCGCCAAGCTGGGCGCCGAAGTGTTTGTGACCGGCATTTTCACCGTATTCCAGCAGGATATTCCCATTGCACCGGCCTGCCGCCGGTTTGAAAAGACCCTGCACGACGCCATTGCACAGGCTGCCGAGTGATTATACTTTAGCCTGCCCGGCAAGGGTCTGTCAAGTAAAAAAGAACAAAACAGCGCCGCTTGCGGGAAGTCCCCGCCAGCGACGCTGTTTTTTCTTATTCTTCTTCGGCTGTGGCCGCCTTTCGGCGTTCGCGAGCTGCGGTAGCCTCTCGTACAAGGGTGTACACCACCGAAGCCACCGGTACTGCCAGCAGCATGCCGGCAATGCCGCCAAAACCGCTGCCCACCGTTACGGCAGCCAGCACCCACATGGCCGGCAGCCCCACCGAGCTGCCCACCACCTTGGGGTAGATCAGGTTGCCCTCGACCTGCTGCAGGATCAGCAGATAGACCACAAAGATCACCGCCTGCAGTGGATTGACGGTCAGGATCATAAACGCGCCCACGATCATGCCGATCCACGCGCCCACAATGGGCAGCAAAGCGGTAACCCCCACCAGCGCGCCGATCATTGGGGCATAGGGCAGCCGCAGCAGCACCATACCCAGCGCGCACAGGCTGCCCAGAATGACTGCCTCAATGGTCTGGCCGGCGATGAATTTTTGAAAAATGCCGCTGGCTACTGCCGCCACGTGGGTGATAATGCCGCCCACCCGGGCCGGCAGCCAGGCATCGATCAGCCGGCAAAGCTGGGCCTTGAGTTTTTCCTTGCCCAGCAGGATATAGATGGCAAACACCAGCCCCATGATAAAGTTGATCAAGCCACCGGTCACCGTGCCAACCACACTGACCGTCGAGCCCATCAGGGCGGTAACACCGCCGCTTACGGTAGCCAGCAGGTTATCTTTGATGCCATCCCAGTCCACTGACAGGCTGCTCAGCCAGTTACCGTAGGGCATCTGGCTGAAATCGGCAGTATTCAGCCATGCAGTGATCAGGTTTACCGCTTCCACCACACCGGCTGCCAGGGTGATCACCGCCTCAGCCAGCGCGGGCACTACCAGCAGAACAACGCCGGCAAAAATGCCTACCACAAACAGAATGGCCAGCACCATAGCCAGCGGCCGGCGCAGCGCCTGTTTTTTGGGGTCTGCGGTTTTGGCAAACAACCGCCCTTCGATCGCAGCCATGGGCACATTCAGCACCAGTGCCATGGCTGCGCCCAGCAACAGCGGCTGCACCAGACCCATTGCCCAGCTTACCGCACCGGTAACCACCGTCAGATTGCCCACACCCAAATAAATCAGCACACAGGCGGTAAACACGCTGACCACCCACCGGGCGGCGGTGCGCTGTTTGGCTTTGTCTTCCCAGAACATGACAGGTAACCCCTTCTTTGCGCCCAATAGGGCATTGTAATACGGTTATTGTAGCATATCCCATGGGACGAAAACAATCACAGAACCGTGAACAAACCTTTGGTTTTATGTAAAAAAGCAGCCCTGCCGCACCGGCAGGGCTGCTTTTTCAGCTTAACCGCAGTAGTCCATCTGCATGATCTCGTCGTAGGCCGAGGCAGCATACTCTTCCAGCAGGCCGCGATCGTACAGATACTGCAAAATGGTGTACCGGTTGCGGCGGAAAGTACGCCCGCGCAGCACACCTTCGACAAAGCGCTGCTTTTCGGTAACCGTAAAGGGCATGCGCACCACCTGCTGCATGGCCCGCACCTCGTCGAACAGGGGCAAAAATTCACCGATCATTGCTTTCAATTCCTGATCATCGGTTTCGCGGTACAAACGGCGGTACATGGCCATGGCCATAAAGGCAGCCTCGCCGCATTCGATGCCATGCGAATTGGGCAGCTTGCCTTCTTCCACGTCCATCGTTTCCCATGTCTGGCCCACCATATGCTCGCAGCCCGAAGCCGGGCGGGAGCTTCCGGTATAGGCCATGCACAACCCGGACAGGATCAGCCCCTCGATGGTGCTGCGCACCGCCTCGATCGAGCGCTCATGCAGATGATACGCGTTTTTAACACAGGTATCGGTGGCCCGGAATACCATATCCACCACGGTGTCACAGTAATATTCGTTCACCGTGCGGCGGGCCAGCCGCCAGTCCAGCAGGGCCACATATTTGCACACCATGTCGCCCACACCGGCCTGCAGCAGTTCATAGGGGGCCTGCGCACAGATGTTCAAGTCGATGATCACATGGCGGGCGGTGGTGCAGTCGTAATTCATCTTTTTATTGCCCACGATCAGGGGTGCCACCATCGAAACATAGCCATCCATCGAGGGGGCGGTACCTACCACACCGTATTCCAGCCCCAGCCGGTAGCTAACCATGCGGCAGATGTCGTTTACCGAGCCGGAGCCCACTGCCAGAATGTAATCCGGCAGCTGGGAAAACTTGTTGATGTCAAACTTTTCGCGGTCGAGGCCGGCTTCGATCAGCACCCGGCCCACATTGGTGTCGGTGGGGTGGGCACCCGCAGCCAGCACAAAGCTGTGGGACAACATGCCCGCCTGACGCAGCAGCTGCTCGACCCGGCGGCCGGCAGCCTGATAGGTGTTTTCGTCGGCCACCAGAAAGATCTTGTGATAGCCCTTCAGGATGTCGGCCACCTTTTCCGCGGCGCCTTCACTGATCTCAACCGCCTTCAGCGGCACACGATGTTTTTTCTGCTCGCAGGTGCAGTCGAATTCAAACTGAAACATGGTTCGGGCTCCTTTTCGCTTTTTGTTTCAGTATAGCAGAGCGATACCGACCGTTACAATCTCATTTTTTTATTTTTTCCAATCCACGCTGCAAAAAACAGAGAAAGGGTATTCTGCACAAACAAAAACAGCCCTGCCAAACGGCAGGGCTGTAAAGCATACAGGATACGGATATATCAGCGCTTGCTCGCCCCGCCGCAGCGGGGTGTGCGTAGGCCAACCGGGCGCAAGTCCGGCTCTTGGGCCGGAGCTGAACTGGCCAGTTCAGCCCGTTTTTTACAAAACAAAAAACAGCCCTGCCAAACGGCAGGGCTGCAAAGCATACAGGATACGGATATATCAGCGCTTGCTGAACTGGGGAGCACGACGGGCGCCCTTCAGACCGTACTTCTTACGCTCCTTCATACGAGGATCGCGGGTCAGGAAGCCAGCCTTCTTCAGGATGGGACGAACGTCATCGCCGCTCTGCAGCAGGGCGCGGGACAGGCCGTGACGGATAGCGCCAGCCTGGCCGGCGATACCGCCGCCGTTTACGCGGACAACGATGTCGTACTTCTCTTCAACGCCCAGCAGAGCCAGAGGGCTGCGGACGATCAGCTTCAGGGTCTCCAGACCGAAGTAGTTGTCGATGTCACGGTCGTTGATGGTGATCTTGCCGGTGCCGGCGTACACGCGAACGCGGGCAACGGAATGCTTACGACGGCCGGTGCCGTAGAAATAAGACTTGGTTTCGTACATCTTCAGTTGCCTCCTTAGAACTCAAACTTTTCGGGCTTCTGAGCAGCGTGGGCATGCTCGGCACCCTTGTAGCAGTGCAGGCGGGTCATGGCCTTGGTGCCAATGGTGTTGGAGGGAACCATGCCCTTCACAGCGTAGGTCATAGCCTTGTCGCTGTTCTCAGCCATCAGCTTGCTGTACTGCACCTTCTTCAGGCCGCCAACAAAACGGCTGTGGGTGTAGTGGAACTTCTGCTCGGCCTTCTTGCCGGTCAGAACTGCCTTCTCGCAGTTGATGATGATGACGTTGTCACCGCAGTCCACGTTGGGGGTGAAGTTGACCTTCTGCTTGCCGCGCAGCAGAACGGCAGCCTGAGCGGCCACATGGCCCAGGGGCTTGCCGGCAGCGTCCAGCAGATACCAGCCGCGCTGCACTTCAGCGGGCTTTACCAGAGTAGTGCTCATATCTATTTCCTCCTGTTGAAACTTTACAAACTTACGGCGCCTTGCTCAGGCGCGAGACTTAGTATATACCACAAAAAATGCCGCGTCAAGGCTTTTTTTGAAAAAAATCAACCAATTTTTGAATTACTCTCAAATTCTCTCGTTTTCTCTTGATATCTCTTGTTTTCTCATTTTCGATTTTTAAAAAAACTTTTTGAAATTTTGTGCTTTTTCACAAAACCTTTCGGATTGGTTCTTTCTGCGGCGCGGCTTTTATGATATACTGTGTTTATTATAATGGGGTGTTATGTGAAAGGGGGCTTTTCATGGCCGGTAAAAGTATGCAGCGGCTCAGCGGGCTGATGCGCAAAGCCATTCAGGATTATGAAATGATCGCCCCCGGCGACCGCATTCTGGTGGGTGTTTCGGGCGGCAAAGACAGCGTAGCCCTTACCCTTGGGCTGGCTGCGGTGCGGCAGTATCTGGGCGTGCCCTTCGAGCTGCAGGCCGTTACCCTCGACCCACAGTTCGGCGGCCAGCCCACCGATTACTCGGTGCTGGAAGAATTGTTTGCCCAACACGGAATCCCTTATGAGATTCGCCGCACCGAGATCGGCCCGGTGGTATTTGATTACCGCAAAGAAAAAAATCCCTGTGCGCTGTGTGCCAAGCTGCGCCGCGGCGCACTGCATACTGCAGCCCAGCAGCTGGGCTGCAACAAGGTGGCACTGGGGCATCATCTGGACGACGCCATCGAAACCTTTTATATGAACCTGTGGCGCGAGGGGCGCATCGGCTGTTTTTCGCCGGTGACCTATCTGTCCCGCCGCAATCTGACCATGATCCGCCCCATGCTGCTGGCCACCGAGGCCGAAGTACGCAAGGCGATCAAAGAAGCGGAACTGCCGGTGGTAAAAAGCCGCTGCCCGGCCGACGGTGTGACCGTGCGGGAGGACACCAAGCAGTTTGTGGCCGAGATGTGCCGCAAGGACCCGGCCTTCCGCCAGAAAACCCTGAATGCTTTGCAGGAAAGCGGCATCGACGGCTGGCGGCCCAAACACACCGGTCGCATGAAGGACCGCCCTGCCCCCACGGAGGATTGACCCATGCATGTTTCCGCATTTGAAAAGCACTGCTGGGCCGAGATCGACCTTGACGCGCTTTTGCACAACTTTTCCCTGATCCAAAATAACGCGCAGGCCCCGGTATGTGCAGTGGTCAAGGCAGACGCCTACGGCCACGGTGATGTGGCGGTGGCCCGCACCCTGCAAACCGCCGGCGCTGCCGCTTTTGCGGTAAGCAGCCTGCCCGAGGGCCGGCATCTGCGGCGGCACGGCATCACCCGGCCCATTCTGGTGTTGGGTTATACCGACCCCGCACAAGCCGCTGCACTGGCCCATGACGATATTACTACCGCCGTGTTTTCTTTGGAATATGCACAGGCACTTTCTGACGCAGCCCTCAAAGCCGGTGTTACGGTAAAGGTACACA
>JAFULE010000138.1 GCA_017483235.1 Faecalibacterium sp.
AATTCTGCACGGCCAAAAACGAAAGGCTGCAAAGTGCCGAAAAATACAAGCATTGTTTCCAATTGCCTGCCCGATACAGGTACAAACTCAAGAAGATCAGTGCCCAGCGGTAGAAATACCGCATTGGCATTGTCTGAATGGGGAACGGACTCAGCATCAGCGGATAAAAGAACAGCAGGGGAATCAATGCCATGGCAAGCCGCAGGCGATTCGGCTTGGCGTGGTAGATGCGGCGGAAGAAATACAGGGACAGAAAAACATCAAACAGATAGGAAGCAAACTGGTCAGGCTTTAACAGATACTGTGTCATAGCATCGCCCCCGCAAAATCGGTCAGTGCCGTCAAAAAGGGTTTGCGGCGCTGTTTGCTGATTGGAATCGTATCGCCGTTTTTCATCTGAAGCTGACTGATCTCCACCGAACGGATCTGCCGCATGTTGACAAGGTAAGAAGCATGACAGCGCATAAACCCCTGCCCGGTCAGATCCTCCTCCAGCTTTTTCAGTTTCTGACGGATGGTGATGGTGCGTTCTTCCAGATGAAGGGTAGAGACGTGATCCCGCACTTCAATATATAAGATGTCACGGCTGTTCAGCGGATATTGCACACTGCCGGATGTGTCCGTTACAAGGATCATGTGCTCTCGGTGCTGGCGCACAGTGCGCAGTGCTGCCTGCACCTCGCTGCGAAATTCGCCGTACTGTACCGGCTTTTGAATAAAGCTGAACGGGTGTACCTTATAGCAGCTGAGTGCATACTGCACCATGCTGGTGATAAAAATAATGCACACCTGCGGCGAAAATTTTCGGATGCGATGTGCAGTTTCGATGCCATCCAGAATGTTCATGCGGATGTCCAAAAACAGAATATCGGTCTGCATGGGATAGTTTTCCAGAAGATCCATGCCGGAAGAAAACTCGGTGATATCAATCGAAGTATCCAGATCGCTTTCCAGACGGCGGATGTACTGCACCAACTGCCTGCGAACGATCGCCTCGTCATCACAGATTACAAAATTCAGCATAGCACCCTCCATTTTTGCAGAATAATCCACATTAAGTTTACTATATCGGGGCGAAAATTGAAAGCGGTTCGGTCAAAACCGAAGGGTCAGTTACGCTGTCAAAACGTCCAATTACGTTTGATTTTACCGCAGCGACAAAATCCGACTTTATAGTTAAAGCAGCGGATAAAGGCTCGGTTTCGAAAACGGGTACTACCAAAAGAGAGGAATTGAATTATGGAAAAGAAAAACAAAAAGGGCGCGCTGCGGTTTTTCTGCCTGACTCTGGCTGTTGTGCTGCTGTCCAGTATTTTCATCTGGGGCTTCCAGACCAACTGGGGCCAGGTTGAAATCAAGCGCCAGACCATGACCAACGCAGACGGTACTGCGCTGAGCACCCTGATCTACATCCCCGAGACCGCAACGGTGGAGAATCCGGCTCCCTGTGCGATCATCTATCACGGCCGTTCCAACCAGGGCCACAGCAACGATACCTGGTGTATGGAACTGGCCCGCCGCGGTTACGTTGTGCTGTCCCCGGACCTGTCGGGCGGCGGCGAATCCTACACCTATTCCGGTGGCTACTTTGACGGCGGCCGTACCATGCAGGGTGTTGCCTGTGTGGAATACGCGCTGAATCTGGATATTGTTAACCCCGAGCAGATCAACCTGATCGGCTACTCGCTGGGTACTGCTACGGTCACCATGGTTGCGGCCGAAGTGCCCGATAAGATCAACACCTGTCTGGATGTCTTTGGTCCGTTCATGATCCGCCGCTACATGGATACCGTCAAGTCGATCATGGTCGACCACGACATCGACACCGGCATCATCAAGGCTGACTGCGACCAGTACGACTTCAACTTCCTGGGCGACGCGGTTGCCTGCCGCGAAAGCGTGACCAAGTCTTTGGGTCTGCCCGAAGTGATTCAGGCAAACTCGGTTACCCCCATGGGTGAGACCAGTGTGCTGCACTATGTTGAGATCACCGGCGCCATGCACCAGACCGGTAACATCAGCGGCTCTGCCATCACTGCGATCATCGATTTTGAAAACGCCTTCAATGAAGCCCCTGTAAAGCTGGCCAACAGCGATCAGGCATGGCTGCCCCAGCAGATCTTCTCCGGCATCGCTTGCGTTGCGATGATGTTCCTGCTGGCCGCCACCATCAACCTGCTGATGCAGAACGACTTCTTTGCTTCGATGGCCTTTGTTCCCGCCAAGCGCAAGGAACTGCGCGGTGCCAAGGGCTGGGCTACCGACATTCTGTTCACCTTTGTGATCCCTGCTGCTCTGTTTATCCCCGTTTCCACCTGGGGCATGAAGTGGTTTGCCAGCAACCCCATCATCACCTCTGACAACCTGAACGGCATCATGCTGTGGCTGGTGGTTGCCATGTTCGGCATTGGCACCGTCCGCACCGTGATCAAGGCTATGCTGCGCAAGAAGGCCGGCGAGACTCTGGCTCTGTCCGACTACTGCCTGGCTGCCGAGGGTGAGACCAAGTTCAACTGGAGCAATGTGGGCAAGGCCCTGCTGCTGGGTGTGATCACTGCCTGCTTCACCGGCCTGATCATGACCGCTGTGGAAGGCTATCTGGGCATCAACTTCCAGGTATGGAACCTGTCCACCTATCTGA
>JAFULE010000139.1 GCA_017483235.1 Faecalibacterium sp.
CAACACCGGCGCAGGCTTCAAGATCCCCCGTGCTGTGCAGCTGTGGCTGAGCTACGGCGTACCGGTGCTGATCCTGATTTTGCTGCTGAGCGGCCTGTGGGATAAGACCAAAGCCGTGATGGCCATGTTTGCCGCGTAAACTTTGTATCAATCCGCCCCGCTGCCGTTTGAGCAGCGGGGCATTTTTTTTGCAAAACAATGCAGATATCTATTGACATTCCGGTACAGCGTGCTACAATGAACACATGAACAGTTGTTCACATGTTCATTGCAAAGGAGGCTTTTCCATGTCCCCCATTTCCGAACCGATCCCCACAGCAAAGCCCCTGCCCCAGCTGCCCGGCGACGAGGTGCTGTACGAGCTGGCCGATCTGTTCCGGGTATTTGGCGATTCCACCCGCATCAAAATTCTGTACGCCTTATACGAGCGCGAGCTGTGCGTACAGGAGATCGCCGACACGCTGGGCAT
This sequence comes from Faecalibacterium sp., assembly GCA_017483235.1. GTDB lineage: Bacteria > Bacillota > Clostridia > Oscillospirales > Ruminococcaceae > Faecalibacterium. The sequence continues at coordinate 470 of JAFULE010000139.1, forward strand.
CAGCCAGTCGGCCATCAGCCACCAGCTGCGGGTGCTGAAGGACTCGAAGCTGGTGCGGTTCCGCCGCGACGGCAAGGCAGTGATCTACGCGCTGGACGACGACCATGTGCGCAACCTGCTGAACATGGGCATGGAGCACATCGAAGAGTGATATTTCCCGGGAAATTCCACCCTTCGGCTGCATTTTGCCCGGCCGCGCCCCACGATACATTTAATAATATTATATAAAGGAGCGTTCCCCATGAAAAAGACCTACAAGATCGAAGTTGACTGCGCCAACTGCGCCGCCAAGATGGAAGCTGCCGCCAACGCCACCGCCGGCGTGGCCAAGGCCACCGTCAGCTACATGACCCAGAAGATGGCCGTGGAGTTTGCCGAGGGTGCCGACGCAAAGGCTACCATGCAGGCTGTGCTGGCCGCCTGCAAAAAGGTAGAGGACGACTGCGAGATTTTTGGCATCTGATGCCCCGATTTGCCATAGCGTGCTTTTCCGGAACCGCCCCGGCGGCCCGGCTGTATTAAGGTTTGCTTTTTTTAACAAGGAGCTGTTCGATGAACAAGAAACAGAAAAAAAGCCTGCAGCGCATTCTGATCGCTGCGGCACTGCTGGTGCTGCTGGCCCTTGTGCCCGACTTTGGCCCGGCCAAGCTTTTATTGTATCTGATCCCCTACTGGGTGGTGGGCCGCACCACCCTGCGCAAGGCGCTGCTGGGCATCAAAAACCGACAGCCCTTCGACGAGGGCTTTCTGATGGCGGTGGCCACCGTGGGCGCCTTTTTGCTGGGCGACGGCACCGAGGCCTGCGCCGTCATGCTGTTTTATCAGGTGGGTGAGCTGTTTGAGAGCTACGCGATGGGGAAAAGCCGCCGCAACATTGCCAGCCTGATGGACATCCGCCCCGACTACGCCAATGTGCCCGCTGAGGACGGCAGCCTGGAACAGGTGGACCCGGACGAGGTGGCGGTGGGCAGCCTGATCGTGGTGCAGCCCGGCGAGCGGATCCCCATTGACGGTGTGGTGACCGAAGGCAGCAGCACCCTGAACACCGCCGCCCTGACCGGCGAAAGCGTGCCCCGGGATGTGCAGCCCGGCGACGCGGTGATCAGCGGCTGCATCAACCTGAACGGTCTTTTGAAGGTGCGCACCACCAAGGAATTTGGCGAAAGCACCGTGTCCCGCATTCTGGAGCTGGTGGAAAATTCCAGCATGAAAAAGTCCCGCAGCGAAAACTTTATCACCCGGTTTGCCCGGGTGTACACCCCCGCGGTGTGCTACTCGGCACTGGCGCTGGCCACCGTGCCCCCCTTTGTGTTGCTGGCCACCGGCCACGGTGCCCACTGGGGCGACTGGATCTACCGCGCACTGACCTTTTTGGTCATCAGCTGCCCCTGCGCACTGGTCATCTCGATCCCCCTCAGCTTTTTCGGCGGCATTGGCGGCGCATCGGCCCGGGGCATTCTGGTCAAAGGCTCCAACTATCTGGAAGCGCTGGCCCACACCGGCACGGTGGTGTTTGACAAAACCGGCACCCTGACCCGGGGTGTGTTTGAGGTAACCCGCATCTGCCCTTCCGGCACCCTGACCGCCGACGCTCTGCTGGAAACCGCCGCACTGGCCGAAAGCTACTCGACCCATCCCATCAGTCAAAGTCTGAAAAAAGCCTGCAAAGCCTCCATCAGCCCAACTCGTGTAAGCGATGTGGAAGAGCTGGCCGGCCACGGCGTGACCGCCCGTGTGGACGGTGTGCCGGTGGCTGTGGGCAACGACAAGCTGATGCGCACCCTTGGCCTGACCGGCGATGCCTGCACCGAGACCGGCACTATGGTACATGTGGCCATTGATGGGCAGTATGCCGGCCACATCGTGATCGCCGATCTGCCCAAAGCCACCGCCAAAGCCGCCATTCAGGGACTGCGCAGTGCCGGGGTGAAAAAGACGGTGATGCTGACCGGCGACGCTGCCCCGGTGGCCCGTGCGGTAGCCGCGCAGCTCGGGCTGGACGAGGTGCATGCCGGGCTGCTGCCGGCTGACAAGGTGGCAAAGGTGGAGCAGCTGCTGGCCGCAAAACCCAACGGGGAAAATCTGGCCTTTGTGGGCGACGGCGTCAACGACGCCCCGGTGCTGAGCCGCGCCGACGTGGGCATTGCCATGGGCGCCATGGGCTCGGACGCCGCCATCGAGGCCGCCGACATTGTGCTGATGGACGACGACCCAGCCAAGATTGCCCTTGCCATGAAGATTGCCCGCCGCACCCTGCGCATTGTGTACCAGAACATTGTGTTTGCGCTGGGCATCAAGGCGGTGTGCCTTGTACTGGGCGCACTGGGCCTGGCCGGTATGTGGCTTGCCATTTTTGCCGACGTGGGTGTAATGGTGCTGGCCGTGCTGAACGCCATGCGGGCGCTGTACACCAAAGACCTTGCCTGAGGATCCTTC
>JAFULE010000140.1 GCA_017483235.1 Faecalibacterium sp.
CCGAACCCGCATAAACTCCATTTCGCCGCCGGCAGCCGTTGCCGGCGGCTTTTTTATGCAAAACACTTGATTTCGTTGCTTTAGAGTAGTAAAGTAATAAAATACTGGGGAAAAATATCTTCCCCGCAGGAAGGGTTTGAGAGTATGAACGAGATCGGATTTATCGGCTGCGGCAACATGGGCGGTGCCATTGCGCGTGCTGTTTGCCAGACTGCCGACCCCACCCGGGTGTTTCTGGCCGACCACGACGCCGCCAAGGCCGCCGCACTGGCTGCCGATCTGGGCTGCGAAACCGCCGTCAACGAGGCGGTGTTTGCCGGCAGCGAAATGATTTTTCTGGGGGTAAAGCCCCAGATGATGGCCGGGGTTCTGGCCGACGCTGCACCTGTTCTGGCCGCCCGCACCGACCGCTTTGTGCTGGTGACCATGGCCGCCGGATTGACCATCGGGCGCATTCGCCAGATGGCTGGGGGCGACTACCCTGTTATTCGCATTATGCCCAACACCCCGGTGGCCATCGGCATGGGTATGATCCAATACTGCGGCTGCGATGTGACCGAGGCCGAAAAAAAGGAATTCACCTCTATCATGCGCACCGCCGGTCGTCTGGATGAGCTGGCCGAGCATTTGATCGACGCGTCCAGTGCTGTGTCGGGCTGCGGCCCGGCCTATGCCTACCAGTTCATCGAAGCACTGGCCGACGGCGGTGTGGCCTGTGGCCTGCCCCGGGCCAAGGCGATGGAATACGCCGCCCAGATGCTGGCCGGCAGCGCCATGATGGTGCTGCAAAGCGGCAAGCACCCGGGCGAGCTGAAGGATGCCGTGTGCAGCCCGGGCGGCAGCACCATTCAGGGTGTGCGGGTGCTGGAACAGCGGGCGTTCCGCGCCGCCGCCATCGACGCGGTGATCGCCGCCTGCGAAAAGAACAAGGAACTGGGGAAAAACTGAGATGCGCATTGTTGTAAAAGTAGGAACCTCTACCCTCGCCCACCCCACCGGTCGGCTGAACATCCGCCATGTGGAGCAGCTGGTCAAGGTGATGAGTGACTTGAAAAACGCCGGCCACGAGATGATTCTGGTTTCCTCGGGTGCCATTGGCATGGGTGTAGGCAAGCTGCACCTGAAAACCCGCCCCACCGATATGCCCGGCAAGCAGGCCGCCGCTGCCGTAGGCCAGTGCGAGCTGATGTACACCTACGACAAGCTGTTTACCGAATATGACCACACGGTGGCCCAAATCCTGCTGACCGGCGACGATCTGCAGCATGAAGACCGCCGCCGCAATTTTGAAAACACCCTGTTCCGCCTGTTGGAGCTGGACGCCCTGCCAGTGATCAACGAAAACGACACCATTGCCACGCAGGAGATCGCCGTGGGTGACAACGACACCCTGGCCGCCATAGTGGCCGAATGTGTGCAGGCCGACCTTCTGGTGCTGCTGACCGACATCGACGGGCTTTACACTGCCGACCCCCGCCACGACCCCCACGCAAAACTGATCCCGCTGGTGGAACAGATCACCCCTGAAATTATCGCACTGGCCGGCGGCAAGGGCACAGCCCTTGGTACCGGCGGCATGGCCACCAAGCTGCACGCCGCCCAGATCGCCACCGAAGCCGGCATTGATATGGTGATCAGTCACGGGGCCAAGCCCGAACTGCTGTACCGCATTGCCGAAGGGTTGAGCATCGGCACCCGCTTCCGGGGCAAGCACTGATTTTACAACAAAGGAGCCGTTCCCTATGACCACACACGAAATTCTGGCCCGCGCCAAAGCGGCAAAGCCCGCCCTGCGTCTGGCCAATACCACCACCAAAAATAACGCCCTGCAGGCCATGGCCGATGCGCTGGTGGCCGCCACTGCGGATATTCTGGCTGCCAACGAAGCCGACTGCGCCCGCGCCAAGGGCGTGATCAGCGATGTGATGATTGACCGGCTGCTGCTGACCGAAAGCCGCATCGAGGCTATGGCCGCCGGCATGCGGGATGTGGCCAATCTGCCCGACCCGGTAGGGCAGGTGCTCAGCCGGGTACAGCGCCCCAATGGCATGGTGATTGAAAAAACCGCCGTGCTGATGGGTGTGATCGCCATTATTTACGAAAGCCGCCCCAACGTAACCAGCGATGCCGCTGCCCTGTGCGTAAAAAGCGGCAGCGCCTGTGTGCTGCGCTGCGGCAAAGAAGCATGGCAGAGCGCCAATGCCATTGTGAACGCTCTGCGCAAGGGGCTGGCCGCCGCAGGCCTGCCCGAAAACGCGGTAAATCTGGTGGAGGACACCACCCGCGCCAGCTCGATGGAGCTGATGACGGCGGTGGGCTATGTGGATCTGCTGATTCCCCGCGGCGGCGCCGGTTTGATCCGTGCCTGCGTGGAAAACGCCACCGTGCCCTGCATCCAGACCGGCACCGGCATCTGCCATGTGTATGTAGACAGCACCGCCGATCAGGCCATGGCGCTGGACATCATCAACAACGCCAAAACCAGCCGCCCCAGCGTATGCAACGCCGAAGAGGTGCTGTTGGTGCACTCTGCCATTGCCAACGAATTTTTGCCCAAAGTGCAGCAGCTGCTGGTGGGTGACCGTGCCGCCTCCGGCAAGCAGCCGGTGCAGCTGCGGCTGTGCCCCCGCGCTGCGGCTATCATTCCCGGTGTGCCCGCGGGCGAAAACGATTTTGACACCGAATTTCTGGACTACATTCTTGCCGTAAAGGTGGTAGACAGTCTGGACGAGGCCACCGCCCACATTGCCGCCCATTCCACCGGTCACAGCGAGGCCATTGTAACCGGCACCGACGCTGCTGCCGCCCACTTTACTGCCGCAGTGGACAGCGCCGCCGTTTACGTGAACTGCTCCACCCGCTTTACCGACGGCGGCGAGTTTGGCCTTGGCTGCGAGATGGGCATTTCCACCCAGAAGCTGCACGCCCGCGGCCCCATGGGGCTGGCCGAGCTGTGCAGCTACAAGTACATTGTACGCGGGCATGGGCAGGTGCGCTGAGCGCCACGTGTTCGGTTTGGAAACAAAAGCGCAACCGGTTGCTCACATTTTTTGCCCAAATATTGCCAAACTTTGCACAGATGTTGCCTTTCGCTTGACATTTTCCCCTATATTGCGCTATGATTATTGGTAATCTTGATGTTTGCGCAATGCGTTTTTTGCACAAACTGACCGTGTATAGGGTACACTTGCGGGAGGGGTTCACTCATGACCATCGCGATTATCGCGCACGATTCCAAAAAAGAATTAATGCTGCAGTTCTGCACCGCGTACAGCGGCCTGCTGGCCAAGCACGAGGTGATCGCCACCGGCACCACCGGCCGGCTGATTACCCAGAACATCGGGCTTCCGGTGCACAGCTATCTGTCCGGCCGACTGGGCGGCGGTGAGCAGATCGCGGCCCGTATTGCCTGCGATGAAGTAGACCTGATGCTGTTCTTCCGCGATCCGCTGCACGCCAAGGCCAGTGAGCCCAACGACATGAACATCCTGCGTCTGTGCGACATGCACAGCGTTGCGGTGGCCACCAACATTGCCACCGCCGAAGTGCTGCTGCGCGGTCTGGATCAGGGCGATCTGGATTACCGCAGCGTGTACCATACCTCGGTTGTATAATTGATTTTCCGGCTCTGTACCCTTTGGGTACAGAGCCATTTTTTATTCCAATGACTAAATTTATTGTGTTTCGGCCATGCTGTAGCTGAACGCAGGCAACATAAGGAGGCATACGAATCATGCAAAACGAATATATCATTCAACAGGTAACCGGGCGGGAAATTCTGGACTCCCGCGGCAACCCCACCGTTGAGGCCGAGGTACATCTGGCCGGCGGCGCCGTGGGGCGGGCTTCGGTGCCCAGCGGCGCTTCCACTGGTCAGCACGAAGCGGTAGAACGGCGGGACGAAGACCCTCACCGCTACGGCGGCAAAGGAGTTCTGGTGGCGGTAAACGGAGTGTGCGGCCCGCTGCAGGACGCCTTGCGCGGCATCGACGTGCGGGATCAGACCGCAGTGGACGAACGGATTTTGCAGGCTGACGGTTCTGCCGACAAAAGCAATCTGGGGGCCAATGCCACGTTGGCGGTTTCTTTGGCGGCAGCGCGGGCAGCCGCTGCCGCTCAGCAGCTGCCGCTGTACCGGCTGCTGGGCGGGGCCAATGCGGTGACTCTGCCGCTGCCCATGATGAACATCCTGAACGGCGGTGCTCACGCGGCCAACGATCTGGATGTACAGGAGTATATGATCCTGCCAGTGGGCGCCGGCAGCTTTGGTGAGGCACTGCGCATGGGGGTGGAGGTGTATCACGCCCTGAAAGCGGTACTGCGGGAAAAAGGTCTTGCCACCGCCGTGGGAGACGAAGGCGGCTTTGCCCCCGACTGTTTAGACGATGCCCATGCTATTGAGCTGATTCTGCAAGCAGTAGAGCAGGC
>JAFULE010000141.1 GCA_017483235.1 Faecalibacterium sp.
GCATAGGGCAGAATTTCAACCCCGGCCGCTTCCAGCGCAGCACGGATATAGGCTGTGGTTTCAAATTCCTCGTCAGGCAGTTCAGGATGGGCGTGCAGCCACTCGAAATCGGCCTGCACACGGGCCTGCTCGGCCCCGAATACGGTTTTATTCATTGGTCAGTCTCCTTTTTTTAGGGGTTTTGGGCCAGATGCTCGGCCAGCAACTCGGCGCTCATCCGCACCAGCTCCACACAGGGGCGGCGCTTGTAGTAGCCTTCGGTGCGTTCTTCGGCACGGGTGCCGGGGGTGGGGCTGCTGTTGGCCAGCAGCTCGCGGCAGATGTAGGTATCGCGGCCGCTTTCGGCTTTGTATTGCTGTGCCAGCAGCTGCACCTTGTCGTACACATCGCTGCGGCTGGCCGGGTTTTGAGCATCGGCATACTCCAGCCCCAGCACCATCACCACGCCGCACAGTGCACCGCACATCTCGCGCAGGCGGCCGATGCCGCCGCCAAAACCGCAGCTGAGCTTCAGGGCCAGTTCTTCCGACAGGCCCAGCTCTTCGGCAAAGGGGGCCACCACGCTCTGGCTGCAGTTGTAGCCCCGCTTAAAGTATTCCACGGCCTTTTCCCCATAACGGCTCATATCCGGTTCCCCTTTTCTTTTGACAGATTGCGATGATTCTATTGTACCGCAAAAGCCGCCGCCCGCAAGCAAAGTTTTCGTCTTTTTTAACTTTTTATGAAACAATGCCCCGAAGGCTTGATTTTTGCCGCCGGGCGGCGTATATTAGCACTCAAGACAAACGAGTGCTAATACTGTTTTCATTTTATTTTTATATAGAGCGAGGTAACCAATCATGGCAATGAAGGAATTTAAAGCCGAAAGCAAAAAGCTGATGGACATGATGATCAACTCCATCTACACCAACAAAGAGATCTTTCTGCGTGAACTGATCTCGAATGCGTCCGACGCCATCGACAAGCTGTACTACACCAGCCTGACCGACACCAGCGTGGGGCTTAACAAGGATGACTTCCGTATTCTGCTGACCCTTGACAAGGAAAACCGCCTGCTGACCCTGTCGGACAACGGTATCGGCATGAGCCGCGAGGATCTGGAAGAAAATCTGGGCACCATTGCCCATTCCGGCAGCCTGAACTTCAAAAAGGAAAACCAGGACGAAAACATCGACATCATCGGCCAGTTCGGCGTGGGCTTCTACTCCAGCTTTATGGTGGCGGATGAGGTCACCGTGATCAGCCGCGCATACGGCAGCAGCGAGGCATGGAAGTGGAGCAGCCACGGTGTCGACGGCTACACCATCGAGCCTGCCGACAAGGATGACGTGGGCACCGACATCTACCTGCACATCAAGCCCAACACCGAAACTGACAACTACGACCAGTTTGTGGAAGAGTACAGTCTGGTGGCCATCGTCAAAAAATACAGCGACTATGTGCGCTACCCCATCAACATGTTCCGCCAGAAGAGCCGTATGAAGGCAAAGCCCGAGGATGCCGGCGAGGACTACACCCCCGAATACGAAAGTTACACCGAGCTGGAAACCTTGAACAGCATGGTGCCCATCTGGAAAAAGGCCAAGAGCGAGGTGACCGAAGAGGAATACGCCGAGTTCTACAAATCCAAATTCTACGACTACACCGACCCCGCCCGGGTGATCGTAAGCCGCACCGAGGGCAGCGCCAACTACAATGCCCTGCTGTTTGTGCCGGCCCGCCAGCCCTACGACTACTACACCAAGGAATATGAAAAGGGCCTTGCGCTGTACGCTTCGGGCGTGCTGATCATGGAAAAGTGCGCCGATCTGCTGCCCGACCACTTTGGCTTTATGAAGGGTATTGTGGACAGCCAGGACCTGAGCCTGAACATCAGCCGTGAAATGCTGCAGCAGGATCACCAGCTCAAGCGCATCCGCACCGCACTGGAAAAGAAGATCAAAAACGAGCTGCTGGCCATGCTGCGCACCGACCGCGAAAAGTACGAAGGCTTCTGGAATGCCTTTGGCCGTCAGCTGAAGTTTGGCGCTTACAGCGAATACGGCATGCACGCCGAGCTGCTGCGCGACCTGCTGCTGTTCTACTCGGCCAAGCAGCAGAAGCTGGTGACCCTGGAAGAATATGTGGAAGCCATGCCCGCCGAGCAGAAGTGCATCTACTTTGCCGCCGGCGAAAACACCGACCGGCTGGCCAAGCTGCCCGCCGCCCAGCTGGTGCTGGACAAGGGCTATGACCTGCTGCTGCTGACCGAGGATGTGGACGAGTTCTGCCTGCAGGTGATGAACAGTTATCCCCGCAAAGATGCCGAAGGCAAGGACGGTACCGTCGAATTCAAAAACGTGAACAGCGGTGATCTGGGGCTGGAAAGCGACGAGGAAAAGAAGGCCGCCGAAGAGGCCACTGCCGAAAACCAGAGCCTGTTCGATGCCATGAAACTGGCGCTGGGTGACGCGGTGGCAGCCATTAAGGTATCCACCCGGCTGAAGGATCACCCGGTGTGCCTGTCGGCCGAAGGCCCCTTGTCCATCGAGATGGAGAAGGTTCTGGCCAGCCAGCCCGGCGCCGAGGGTGTGAAGAGCCGCAAGGTGCTGGAGTTGAACGCCGCCCATCCGGTGTTTGAGGCGCTGAAAGCCGCACAGTCCGCCGGCGACGAGGAAAAGCTGGCCAGCTACAGCCGCATTCTGCTGGCACAGGCCCAGCTGATCGAGGGCCTGCCGGTGGACGATCCCGTGGCCTACGCACAGGCCGTGTGCAGCCTGATGAAGTGATCCCTCTGTAAAGAAACCGCTTAACAAATGCGCTGTATTCCGCTATAATGGTGGGGTACGGCGCATTTCTTTTACTACATATTTCAGAAGGACTGCAACAACCATGAGCAAGCGAAACAAGCAAACCGACCCTTACGAACTGGCCGACATGAGCTGGGGTTTGATCATCTTTTTATGGTTCTGCTGGTGGCCGCTGGGTGTGGGTTTTACCATTGGCAAGCTGATTCACCAGAAAAAACGCCAGCAGGCACGGGATGCCGATCAGGCCCGCCGCTGGCACACCGGCCTGTACACGCAAACGTCCCCTGCCCCGGGGCAATACAATTACCGCCCCACCGATACCCGGCAGCACCGGGACTATGAGGGAACGCTGCGTGCCGAAGGCAGCACAGATCATGCGGTCTTTCCGGATAGCGGGCCAACCGCTTCGCCCCGCCCGGCCGCCCGCTCCCGCAGCACGGAGGATATCCCCAGCAGCGAGCAGAGCAAGGCAGCCGCCAAACGCAGCTGGCTGACCCCGCTGTTGCTGATTTTGGGCACCCTGTTTATGATCGGCGGCGCGAGTATCGCGCTTGACGGATTGGACTACCTGATGTGGGGCCTGCGGGAATACGGCGAGTTTTTAAGCTACGCCATTACCGGCGATATCCTGCCCGGCATTATGACAGCCGTCGGCGGCGCGGCCATGTTCCTTTCCGGCCTGCGCAAACGCAAAACCGCCAAGCAGGAAAAACTGCTGGACACCATTGTGGGCCCGCGGGATCATGTGACCCTGGATGAGCTGAGTGCTGCCAGCAGCATGAACAAAAAGGACACCCTGAAGGTGGTGCAAAGTGCCATTGCCCACGGCCGGTTTGGCGCCGACGCCTATGTGGACATGAGCACCCGCACCCTGATCGTGCGCGGTGCCGCCCCCGATGCTCCGCCCCCTAAGCCCAAAAAGAAACCCGCCGCCAAAAAGTCCGCCGCCGAAGAGGACCGCTATCAGGCTATTCTGCGGCAGCTGCGCGAGGTGAACGAGGCCATTCCCGGCGCCGAGATGAGCGCCAAAATCACCCGGATGGAGCAGGTCAGCGCCCGCATCTTCGAGCTGGCCCGCAAGGACCCCGCCAAAGAACCCCAGCTGAAAAAGTTTATGGACTATTACCTGCCCACCTCGCTGAAGCTGCTGAACACCTACGCCAGTTTGGACAAGCAGGACGTGGCCGGCGACAACATCACCGAAACCAAGGCCAACATCGAAAACGCCATGGATCTGCTGATCACCGCCTTTGAAAACCAGCTGGACAAGCTGTTTGAAACCGAAGCACTGGATGTTTCCAGCGACATTGCCGCGCTGCAGGGCATGCTGAATCTGGACGGACTGACCCAGTCCAACGATTTTACCGCCCCCTCAGAGCAGTGGCAGAAGGACACTGAGATTTAACCAAAGACCTAACAAAAGGAAAAGCCCCGCAGCACATAGCTGCGGGGCTTTGTTGTTTGGTTTGCTTAGTGGGTCAGGAAGAACATGGCGGTGAACAGGAAAGCGATCACCCAGGTGCCGACATTGATCTTCTTGGTTTCGCCGGTGGCTACACGGACGATGATGGAAGAGATCAGGCCGAAAGCAATGCCGTACGAGATGTTGTAGGTGAACGGCATCATGGTCATGGTCAGGAAGGCGGGCAGAGCAACGGCGGGATCGCTCCAGTCGATGTCCTTCACGCAACCGATCATCAGAATGCCAACGTACACCAGAGCAGCGGCGTAAGCGCAGGCAGGGATCAGAGCAGCCAGGGGGGACAGGAACAGGGCAATGGCGAACAGGCCGCCGGTAACCATAGCAGCCAGACCGGTACGGCCGCCGGCAGCAACGCCGGAGGAAGCCTCGACAAAGGTGGTAACGGTAGAGGTACCGCACAGCGAGCCGAAGGTGGTGGCAATGGCGTCGGCCAGCATGGCTTTGTCCATGTTGGGCACTTCGTCTTCGCCGCGCTCGTTCTTGATCAGCAAATCACCGCCGCGGCAGGCGCCGTACAGGGTGCCCATGGTGTCGAACATGTCAACCATGCAGAAGGCCAGCGAGGTGGTGACAAAGGCCAGAATCAAGCCGCTGACGCTGTGGCCTTCAACAGCCAGATAAGCCGAGAAGTCCAGGCCTTCGGTGAACACCTTGCCAAAAGCCTCAGTGGCAAAAGCACCAAAGGCAGCAAACGGGTTCAGGGAAACGCCGTCCATAAAGCCGTCGTAGAAGCCGGGAATGGTGAAGCCCAGCAGATAGTACACAACAGCGGCAGCCAGAATGCTGATCAGAATAGCGCCCTTGACGCCCTTCTTGGACAGCACGCCGATGCCGATCAGGGCACCGATGGTAACCAGCATGGGCATAATGCTTGCCCAGGTGGCGCTGCCCAGCAGGTTAAAGCTGGCCAGGTTGACGCAGGTGGCGGCATCGTTCACCACCAGGCCAGCGTTCTGCAGGCCAAGGAAGGCAATGAACATGCCGATGCCGGCGGGAATGGCAGCCTTAACTTCGGCAGGAATGGCGTTGAAGATCAGGCGGCGCAGGCCGGTGATGGTCAGCAGCACGAAGATCAGGCCGTCCACCAGAACGAACAGCAGAGCGTTGGCGTAGCTGAAGCCCAGGCCGAAGCATACAGTGTAGACAAAGAAGGCGTTCAGACCCATGCCGGGAGCCTGTGCCAGAGGCAGGTTAGCCAACAGGCCGATCAGAACGGTGCCCACCACAGCCGACAGGCCGGTGGAGATGTACATGGCGCCGTAAGAAACGGTGCCCAGCTCGGCAAACATGCCGGGGTTGACCATCAGGATGTAGGCCATTGCCATAAAGGTGGTCACACCCGCAACGATCTCGGTGCGGACGGTGGTGTTCCGCTCCGACAACTTAAACAGTTTTTCCATCGTGGAGTCTCTCCTCACTTTTTATATTCTTTCCCTTTTTGCTGTTTCTGCGCAACAAAAAAGCAGATTAAGCGTACCACACTTTTCCAGCGATGTCAAACGCTTTTCCGCTTGATTCTGCCTTTGTTCCGACAAAATTTTACAGTCCATTGTCGCTGTCGCCATCCTGCACCGGCACTGCTGCTGCAGCCAGTGCGTGCTGTTCGTTCTCTTCTGCATTTGCCTGCCGGGCAATTCCCAGATATGTCAGGGTATGCTCCAGCACTTCGGCGCACACCGGGGCCGACAGGCTGCCGCCTGCGGTGGTCCAGCTGTGAGGTTCGTCCAGACAGACCAGCACCGCCACCTGCGGGTCGTCGATGGGCGCTGCGGCCACAAAGCTGGCGATACGGGCGTTTTCATCTTCACTGTCCAGTTTTTGGCTGGTACCGCTTTTGCCCCCGATGCGAAAACCGGCCACATAGGCGTTGTGGCCGCCGCCCTTCAGCACCACCTGCTCCATCATCTGCCGCATGGCAAGGCTGGTCTGCTCGCAGATGGGGTTCCCCTTTAGCACCGGCTGGGTCTGCTGCAGTACCCTGCCCTCAGGGCTGACCACCTGCTGCACCACATAGGGCTGCATCAGTTTACCACCGTTGACCACTGCACACACCGCACTGAGCATCTGCAGATAGCTGATCTTGCTGCTTTGCCCAAACGAACAGCTGGCCAGTTCCACCGGACCCATCCGCTCGGCAGTGTAATGCTCACTTTTTTTTGGCTCGGCAGGCAGGTCGATGCCGGTGGCCTCGCACAGGCCAAAGGCTTTGAAGTAATCATAAAATTTCTGCTTGCCCAGCCGGGCCCCCACCTGAATAAACCCCTGATTGCAGCTGTTCATCAAACACTGGGTCAAAGTTTGCACCCCGTGGCGGCGATGGTTGGCGCAATGGAACCGGGTACCCGCCACATTGATGGAATCGGTACATAGAAAGGTGCTGTTTGGGGTGACCACTCCGGCATCCAGCGCGGCGGCAGCGGTGATCAGCTTGAACACACTGCCCGGCTCGTACAAATCGCTGACCGCCTTGTTGCGCCACTGGGTCTGCTGAGCCAGTGTGCGTGCGGCAGCCTTTTCTTCTCCGTTCAGAGCTTCCACCGCAGCGCGTACGGTTTCATCGTATATCACCCGGGGCTGGTTGGGGTCGTAGGCCTGTGTTGTAGCCATGGCCAGCACCCTGCCGGTGTTCACCTCCATCACAATGCCCACCGCCCGCTGGGCCACATTGTGCTCGGCCACCGCGTAAGCAAGAGCGTTTTCGAGGTAATGCTGGATGTTGGTATCGATAGTAAGCACCAGAGAATCGCCCTGCACCGGGGTTTCGATGGCGGCATAGCTGTGCTGCATGGTGTACCCCCACGCATTGGCAGCGGTCATCACCAGCCCGGCTGACCCGGTCAGCCGGGAATTATACTGCAGCTCCAGCCCCGAAACCCCCACATTGTCCACATTGGTAAACCCCAGCACCGAGGCCAGAAACGCCCCCTGTGGGTAGTAGCGCTTTGAGTCCTGATTGATGAGGATACCGGTGACCCCGTTCTGCTCGCAGAAATCCCGCACCGCGTCGGCAGCGGTTTTGTCCACCCGGTATTTCAGCAGGCAGTCGTTGGAGCTGCGTTGGCTGAATTTTTCCAACACCTCAGCATGATCCAGCTGCAGAATATCGGCCATGCCCGCGGCGGCCAGCGCCACCTTGTCGTCCGGAATCTCACGTGGGGAGGCACGGATGGTCCAGCAGCTGGCATTGGTGGCCAACAGTACCCCGTTGGCACTGTAGATCTCGCCCCGGTCGGCAGGCACCACAGTATCCCGCAGCTGCTGACCTGCCGCCTTTCGGGCATACCACTCCCCTTCCAGAAGCTGCAGCCGGAACAGCTGTGCGGTCAGGGTGCCAAAACAAACCACCGCCATGCAGCCCGCCAGCAGCCGCACCCGCACCCGAAAGGATCGCTCGACATTTGCACGGATCATTCGTCTCATAAAAAAGCCCCCCTGCGGCATGGATATGCGCACACAGGAAGGCTTTATGAGTTATGCGGCAGGCAGATCGGCCGCCGTACGGGCCAGCCATTGCTCGCGGGTAAAGGGTTCACCGCTTTCGGTGCAGTAGTTCTGCTCGACCGCAGCAGCCATCTGCTCAACACTCCAGCCCAACTGATAGGGGCTGTCCAGCCGCAGGCAGGTGTACCCGGCAATGCCGTCGGCGGTACGATATTCCTGATCGCAGTACACCGTCAGGTCATCCACCTGCACCGGCAGCGCCTGCACTGCATCAGCCACCGTACGGCAGGCAGAGGCAAAGGCAGCCGGGTCGGCGTAGGGACCGGTGAGCTCGGCATTTACCCAAATGACCTCGGTGCCGTTCAGCTCGTCAAGGGTCA